>NZ_JMDX01000202.1:0-10572 GCF_000935845.1 Paenibacillus sp. E194 | reverse complement strand
TACAGGTGTCCATATACCGTCAGAGAAAATCGAGAAAATATGGGATCGCTTTTATCGTGGAGAAGCCTCCCGCCATCGTTCTACTGGGGGGACTGGCCTTGGTCTGGCCATTTCCAAAAAAATATTGGAACTACATGAGGTCAATTACGGTGCAAGCAATACAACGGACGGTGTTCTCTTCTATTTCTACCTCAGGAAAAGCAACTTCTAAATAGGTCATACCATTCAAATTCGTTATCTGAAGAGCAGTTTCTTGACAACATCAAGAAACTGCTTTTTATTTTATATCAATCTCGTCTGCACTTTATCTGCATCTCTCCACATTAAACTATCCCTTGTTATGAGATAAGGACGTCACATACATCAATGGACAAAAAGGGAGTAACAGGAGAGGAAGATGATTATGTTGAACACATGGAAAACGATACTGCTGGCAGGGATGATTGTTGTCTCCTTAACAGCTTGTGTAAATCAAAATGGCGGGGCAGCTCTGCAGGAAGGTGATACAGAAACGTCAGCAAACAAAGACGCAAAAACGCTAAAAGAAGCCTCAACATCAACGAATGAAAATAATGAACTGAAAGCATTATTCAAAAAAAGTGTATTTTTTGGCGACTCCATCACGGAAGGATTTATGTTTCATGATGTTTTGGATATAAGAAATGTATTTGGAGAGGCCGGCAAAACAGCCTTTTTCGCGGTAAAAGACAATGACGTGGCCAAACTGGTCGAGAGAAATCCTGAACATCTATTTATTGCACTCGGCTCAGATGACATCCTTTGGCCAACAGATAATCCGTTGCAATTTGCGATTCAACAATACGGCTTGCTGCTCGACCAGATGAAAGAGGAGCTTCCTCATACTAAAATTACGATATTGTCGGTGACACCGGTAACAGAGAAAGCGTTAAAAGAAGAGCCAAGGTACTCCAATATTGCCGCTTACAATCAAATGTTGAAGGAACTGGCTGGGAAAAAACAAGTGAAGTATGTAGATGTGTCCTCTATTGCTGAGCAGAATCCAGCCCTCTATGATGAAGACGGCATTCATTTCAAAGCTGAATTTTATCCGCTTTTGCTCGACTTTTTGAAAGGCGAACTGTAATACGCTTCTCATGAAGGAGGTCGAAGAGCGTTGGTATTCAGCAGTCTGATTTTTTTGTACTTGTTCTTGCCGATAACCATTATTATCTATTTTATAGCACCGAATCAGCTGCGAAATGCAACTTTGATAGTAGCAAGCTTAGTGTTCTATGCATGGGGAGAACCTGTTTACATCTTTCTCATGCTCTTTTCGACTGTAATCGATTATGGGTATGGTCTGCTTATTGATAAATATCGGCATCGAAAACGCACAGCTAAAGCATTGTTGGTCTGTTCCCTTGTCGGAAATCTTGGGATTCTTGGTTTCTTTAAATACTACGGATTTCTGGTCGAGAACATTAATTCTCTGTTCGGCTTGCATGTTAAAGTGACGACACTTCCGCTTCCTGTCGGCATTTCCTTCTACACATTCCAAACCATGTCTTACATGATCGACGTGTATCGAGATAAGGTTCCCGTTCAGAAAAATCTCATCGCTTTCGGTACCTATGTGACGATGTTCCCGCAGCTTGTTGCAGGGCCTATCGTTGCATACGGCGATGTTGCGAGACAACTTACACTACGAAAAATTACATTATCACTGTTTGGGGAAGGCACACAATTATTCGTTAGAGGCCTTTCAAAAAAAGTGCTGCTTGCAAATCATATCGGCATGCTCTGGTCAAGCATCAAAGCAACACCTGCGTCTGACTTAACCGTAGCCTCTTCATGGATCGGCATTCTTTCTTTTACCTTGCAAATCTATTTCGACTTCAGTGGATATTCAGATATGGCGCGCGGCCTTGGCAAAATGTTCGGCTTCGAGCTTACCAAGAATTTCAATTATCCGTATATATCAACCAGTGTGTCAGAGTTTTGGCGTAGATGGCATATGTCACTAGGCTCTTGGTTCCGGGAGTATGTATACATTCCACTAGGTGGGAACAGGGGAGGGATCGCGAAGCAGCTTCGCAATTTGTTTGTTGTGTGGTTCCTGACTGGATTATGGCATGGTGCAAGCTGGAATTTCATCATATGGGGTCTTTATTTCGGATGCTTTATTGTAATTGAGAAGCTGTTCCTGGACAAATGGTTGCAGCATCTCCCTCGTGTCATGGGGAATTTATATACACTTCTCATTGTTATGGTGGGATGGGTATTCTTTGATCTTGATCGTTTACCAGCAGCCCTAGCATATTTAGGGGCTATGTTTGGCTTAAACACACACCATTTTGCTGATAACAACACTTATTATTACTTGTCGACGAATCTCGTTATATTGCTGCTTGCGATCCTGGCAGCGACGCCGTTGCCGAAGAAGATGTTTTCAGCACTAAAGCAAAGATATCCAATAGGGAGTGCAATTTTATCGCCAATCCTATATGTTCTATTCCTGTTTCTTTCTACAGCGTATTTGGTCAATGACACGTATAATCCCTTCTTATACTTTCGATTTTAAGAAGTCGTACATCACAACTTACAAAGGAGGTGATTTCGCTTGAATCGTTATGACAAGTTGTCTCAGTCTGTAGTCGCTATAATGTTTCTTTTATTAATCGGCTTTGTTCTCGTACTCAACCTGATCTTGCCGAAGCGTGAATTCTCAGAGGCAGAAAATCGGAAGCTTGAGCAGTTACCTGCGTTCTCGTTTTATAGCTTTATTTCGGGGAAGTTCACCTCCAACTTTGAAAAGTTTATAACGGATCAATTCGTAGCAAGAGATGTATGGGTTGGTGTAAAGTCAAATGCGGATCAAGCGATAGGTAAAAAAGATAGTAACGGTGTGTACCTTGGTAAAGACGGCTATTTAATTCAGAAATTCGCTGAAATGAAAAAAGGAGAGCTTGAAGAGAAAATCCAAACGATCATTACTTTTCATACGGCGACACCTGAGCTTAATAAGTATGTAATCCTTGCTCCGACCGCTGTTAGTGTGCTTCAAAGCAAGCTCCCTAAATACGTATCTGAGAACCGAGAGCTGGATGCTCTACATACTGTAAAAACATCATTGATTTCAAGCATTCGCTATGTCGATGTATACCCAGCACTATCTTCGCATCAGAATGAATCGATCTACTATAAAACCGATCATCATTGGACAAGTAAGGGTGCTTACTACGCGTATCAACAGCTAGGCAGAGAAATGGGATTTAAGCCGATGAAGGAAGAGGAATTCGAGATCCGAACGGTAACGGAAGATTTCTATGGCTCCTTATACTCAAAGAGCGGATTTAGGAATTTGCACTCGGACAGTATAGATTTGTATGTACCAAAGAATGAAGGGAAGGTTACCGTCGATTATGTCGAAGAGAAACATTCCGCGAATTCTATGTATATGATGGGCAATGTGAAGAAGAAGGACAAATATACTGTGTTTTTTAACGGCAATCATTCTCTTATCCAGATTAAAACAAGTCATCGGGAAGGGAAGAAGCTGCTAGTGGTCAAGGATTCCTATGCGAACAGCTTCGTACCATTTTTAACATCGCATTTCAGTGAAATTTATATGGTTGACCTTCGCTATTATGAAGGAGATGTTGCTGCGCTTGCGCGGCAGCATCAAATCCATGACATGTTGATTCTGTATAACATGAATACATTCATCGAGGATCCATCAATCAATCATTTAACGAACAAAGAAGGGTAAGGGAGGAGAGGGATACTACCAATGAACACTTATCATCATATCGCCAGAAATAAACGATTCTTTGCATTACTCATATTGGTCTTTGCAATTAGCGCCGTATTGGGATGCGCTTCGGAGCAGTCAGACATCAACGTCTCTGCTGCCAAGATAGAGGAGCAAATGAAACAATCGGTCAAGTTGGATAAGTTGAAAAAAGGGGACGCGCATAAGCTGAAGAAGCTGTATGACCTTGGTCCGGAACAAGTTGAGGACTTCCTGCTATATACTGCTTCCTCTAACGTTAGAGCGGATGAAATTGTTGTCCTTAAAGTGAAAGACGAAAGCCTAATAGACAGTGTCAAAGCAAGTATTGCACAAAGAATCGACGCTCAAGCCGTTAAATTCAAAGATTATCGCCCTGATGAATATGTTCTGCTTGAAAAACATGTACTCAAGGTGAAGTCTCACTATGTTCTGTTTGTAGTCTCAGCTGATGCTGAGCAGATCGAAAAGGCATTTGACTCGGCATTAGAGTAAAACACGATTCTGCCTATCTCGGGAAAGCATCAAAAGGTAGTATGTACATAAAACATATCGTACTTCGTCGTTATGGTTTTCTTGTACACTTAGCAGCAAACTTATGTTACCATCAAATAGGTATTATATTCCATAAGGACTCATAACGTCAAAAATAGATTGTTGAGCTAACCCTAAATAAATCAGTGGAGATGTCCATGATCAAAATACTTGTGGTGGATGACGAGAGCAGCATCCAGGCGGCCTTAGTGTACGCGCTGAGCAGGGAAGGTTATGAGGTGGAGACAGCAGCGGACGGTCAGGAGGCGCTGGAAAAGGTAGAGACGTTCCTGCCTGAAGTTATGGTACTAGATGTCATGATGCCTCGTGTAAGCGGTTATGACGTATGCCGCAAGCTGGATGGGCAGCCGCGGCCTGCGATTTTGCTGCTGACTGTCAAGGATGATATTGTCGATAAAGTGCTGGGGCTGGAGCTGGGCGCCGACGACTACATGACTAAGCCTTTTGATATGCGGGAGCTGCTTGCCAGAGTCAAGGCTCTATCACGCCGGGGAGGTTATGCACAACAAATGCAGCAGGATCAGCAACAGGATGTGCTGAGTCTGGGAGATTTGACCGCAGAGATGTTTAGCTGCACGGTATCTATCCAAGGAGAACTGCTGGATTTAACGCCTAAGGAATTCGACCTGCTGGTCTTGCTGATGCGCAATCCTGGACGGGTCTATTCACGGGAAATGCTGCTGGAGAAGGTATGGGATATGGATTTTGCGGGCGGCACCCGCACCGTGGACATCCATGTGCAGCGGCTGCGCAAAAAGCTGGGCACTCACCACGGGCTTATTCAGACCGTGTACGGAATCGGCTATAAAAGCATGGCTCACCCTAGATGACCGGAAAATTTCGACTGGGCCTAAAGGGGAAAATGTCTTTGCTGCTCGCCCTGCTGCTCGTGTTTGTCGTGACCTGCCTGAGCATGTTGGTGCTGAGCGGCATCCGGGAGAACCAGCGAACCATGCTTGAGCAGTCTTTTACCCGTCAGGTAGAAGCTGCCAATCTGCGCGTGCGGGAGGAATATCTGACCGAAGACAGGATGCCGCCGGATCAGTTTATGCAGCTGATGGGTCAACGGCTGGCCGTGGATTTGGGCGCACAAAGCGGCATGGCAGTGACGCTGTATACGGTGGATGGCTCCATTGCCGGCACCTCAGTGCCATTTCAGCCACAGGCCGATGTGCAGGATGCGCTGCAATTTACAGCACAGGGGCAGTCGGCGTACATTACTGAAGGGGATCAGCTGTTGTTTCTTGCTCCTCTGTACAACGCCGAGCAGCGCCTTGGCACAGTGCAGTTTCATGCTCTGCTCACTGAGCAATACACGTTCTACGCCCAAATTCGCCGGTTGTTTCTATTTGCCGGAGGCATCGTGCTGGGTGTCGGATTTCTTATTGGTTACGTGTATGTCCGGCGGCAGGTCAATGTCATAGACAAGATGAACAGGGCGGCAGCGCAAATTGGGCAAGGCGATTATCTGTCGGCCCCTTCGCTACTCAGAAAGGATGAACTGGGTGATCTGGCACATGGAATCTATGAAATGAGCAGAAGCATCTCTACGTCAGTCGGTGCTTTGCATGAAGAAAAGCAGAAGCTTGTAGAAACGGTGGGGCGACTGCGAGAACTGGAGCAGCAGCAGAAGCAGTTCATCGGCAATATCAGCCATGAACTGAAGACGCCGTTAACCTCAATTATCGCATACGCTGACCTGTTGAATATGTACAGCGATGATCCTGCCCTGTTGGATGATGCCGGAAAGCGCATCCATAAGGAGGCACAGAGGCTGTACAGTCTTGTAGAGAAGGCGCTTCAGCTGTCAGCGATGGATGTTTACGAATTTGAGACTCATGCGAAGGCGGTTCCGCTGCAGCCATTGCTGGAGGAAGCAGTGTCCCAGCTGCAAGGAAAGGCGGACAGCTGCAGGGTTACGATCCATACTTCGCTTGCTGCAGGTGAGGTGTGGGCTGATCCTGAGAACGTGATGCACATCATGCTTAATTTACTAGACAATGCGGTGAAATATAACCGACCAGGCGGACAAATTCACCTGCTTAACTACACTGTAGCGTCAACAGACGAAGCACACCGGATGATCATCGAGGTTGCTGATACAGGAATCGGTATTCCTGAGGAAGCTGTAACCCGCATTTTCGATCCGTTCTATACGGTAAGTAGAGACCGGTCAAGAACCAGCGGCGGAACAGGACTTGGGTTAACGCTGGTTCGCAATCTGGCTGAGAAGCAAGGGGGAACGGTACAGCTTGCCGAGACGGGAGCGGACGGTTCGCGGTTCAGGATCGAGCTTCCACTACATGCTTCGAATGAGAAGGCCAATCTATACACCAATGTCAAAGGCGAAGCCCGGAATGAATGAAATCATCCGGGCTCTTCACAATGGGTAAGCGTTCATCCGATTCCAGCTTTCTGAATTGTTTACAAGTTCGTTACAAGCCAGATATATTTGTGCAATATTTCCTCACTATTCTAAGGGCATGGGGGAGCTTGCAACCGGTTGGTTCGGTAGGAGACAACAACTGGATCAAGCGACCTGGGTCTGAATACATTTTGAAGCAGGAGGACCCCAATGAAAGTTATCAAAGGAAAATACATCGCCGGACTGCTTACCGCGACTTTGCTGTCAGCTGGCATCTTATTCGGCTGTGATGCAGAGCAGAAGAGCAGTACGCCGGTTACAACAGGCCAAATCAGGAGCGGAGATGGAGGAGAAAAACGTGAACTGACAGTGGTCAAGGAGAGCAAACCGCCTGCTGAGCAGGGAATTGCCGTTCAGCGCATACACCGGATTGATGGCGCAAATATCGAGAAATGGCTGTCAGATCATGAGCTGGATATCCAGGTAACCATGTTGGAGAAGCAAGCCACGGCTGCGACGGAAGCGCAATATAGCTACAGCCGGTTCCGTTTTGATCTGGAGACTGGAAAGCGGCAGAGCAGCAGCAAGGAACAGACAGGAGCGGGAAAGGAAGAGTTCATCAAAGCATTCCTATCACCTGATGGGAAATACAGCTTCATTCAGACTTGGAAGAATAAATATGAGGCTGTGAATGCGATCAAAAATATGGCTACAGGGGAGCAGCGTGAAGTCGTGGTCGACAATTATATGGAAGTAGGCGGTTGGCTCAATCATGACTCCTATATTCTTGCAGCCGGTTCGATGGAGGGGCGAGGCGAGATATGGAACATATCCGTAGACGGTACCCGGGAAAAGATCGAGCTGAAGGATTCCGAAATAGAATGCTTCACCGAATTTGCTGTGGGTAACGGAACGATATATTACACAGACGCCAAAAGCCGCCTGAAAAGCTTCACTCCCACACAATCTAAGCCAGCCCTGCTTGCGGCGGATGTCTCTACCTTAAGCCTGTCTCCTGACAGTCAGCGGATTGCCGTCTCTACGGCGGGAAGCGACGGGCAAGGAGAATCGCGCCTGTTCATCTACGATACGGGTGGTCATTTGCAAGGCTTGCTGATTGGGAAGGGTGATTTGCTGTCCTATCAATCCTGGTCTCCCGATTCCTCCAAGCTTGCCTTCGCGGTTTATACCGAAGATAAGGGCGGCATGAATGGAATCTATATTTTTGATACAGTCTCCGGCAAGGTATTACCGCTAGGGTTATCATATTACCCGGCATATCCGCTAAGCTGGAATCCAACTGGCTCTAGGCTGGGTATCACCGTGGACGACAAAGAGAAGCTTGCCGTAACCCATATTGTCGATTTCAAAATGTGAATTTGTTCAATAAAAAGGAGAGATTCAATGTGAAAAAAACACTTTTGACTGCCATCGTATTGGGAATGACTTTATCGGGAGCCGCCGGTGTGTATGCCGGAAGCAAGCTCGAGAAAATCAACGCCTATCTTAATCACGGCATTACCTTTAAAGTAAACGGATCCGATCAGTCCTTAACAGACAGTAATGGCAATAGGCTGGTGCCGATCACCTATCAAAATACGACGTATCTGCCTGTGCGGGCCATTTCCGACATGACTGGAATCAATGTCGGGTATGATGCTGCCAGCCAGCAGATTCGGCTGGAAACGAAGCAGACCGGCGATAGCCAGCCTGCAGGTGAATGGACAACGATCAATTACAATAAAGCACAGATAAAGGCGATCAAAGAGGCTTATGTTGATTTTGAATCCTTTGAGACGGCCTATGCTCCAAAGCAAATGGCCAAAACCGACAGCTATGTTAAAGCTGTAGCTTCGAGCGATGGAGTAAATTTAATCTTTAAGCATATGACCGTTAATGTATCACCACGGGATTACTCCACCGGCTATAAATCCAAGGAAGTCAAGCTATCCAACGGGGTCAGCGCCAAATGGTATACACCTTCCAAAACGCCGCTGCTTGGCTTCAAACTGGATGACCGGACGGTGACGATCAGTTCCCCCGATGGTACCCTGAGCAGCAGCCAAATCGAAAAGGTAGCTGTTAGTGTAGTAAAACTGACTGATAATTAATAAGATCCCCCCTGATGAATTTGAAATCAGGGGGATTTGTTTTGACACCGTTAAACCTTTAAAGAGATGTTTACACAAAGTATCAGATAAGGTAATATATAGATGTTAAATATATAAAAATTACCATTACAGGCCCCTTTATGGAAGGTGGTGGAGGCTTGTATCGGAGATAATCGGCGAATTCAACCCGTTGCCCATCAAGATATGTCACCTAGTATCATTACTTCTTTAATAAGACTGAATCCTTGTTGATGTAGAGAAACCTAAGAAGGAGGCGTAATGATGGAGGAAGATGTACGCAGCGAGAAACATATCGTGAAGAAGGCGATATTCTCAACTGAGATACGAAAGAAAGTACAAAAGCTGCAGAAAAGGAACAATTGGTATAATTTTTTCGCAATTAGCTACGACTGGCTGATTATTGCAGGAGGTATCTATCTCGCTAAAGCTTATCCAAGTTGGTGGATGTACTTGATTAGTCTCTGCTTGATTGGCAGTAGGATGAGAGCCTTCGACAACTTAATGCACGAGGCTAGTCATATTCTGTTATTCGAGAACCGCAACCTGAATAAGTGGATGGCTTGCTTTTTTGTAGCCTTTCCTGTATTCACTTCCTACACGACTTATTGCAAATCACATTACATGCATCACAAGTACCTGTGGGATCCAGAACAAGACCCAGATACGAAGCGCTACGCGTTGATCGGGCTGGATAAGCCACAGGACAGTATCAGACAGTTTCTGATTCGTCACATCTTCAAGCCCTTAACCCTAACACATGTTCCCAAGTATATTTACGGTACGATTCGCGTAAACATCCTTTCCAAGGAAGAACCACGGTCAGAAAAGCTTGCCAAATCAATTTATTGGCTTACAATAATAGCAAGCAGTATCTCTTTCGGTTTTTGGAAAGAACTTTTATTATTCTGGTTTGTGCCATTGCTAACGACCTTTCAAATTTTTCGATATTGGGCTGAGATGGCAGAACATTCCGGTCTGAAGACAGACAATGAACTGTACGCAAGCCGCAACACGTTCGGCAATCCAATTGAACGTTTTTTAATTCACCCCCACCACGACAATTTCCACCTTGTACATCACCTATTTCCGGCAGTACCGCATTACAACTTGAAGAAAGCACATCTGCTGCTAATGGAGGACGAGGAATATAGGAAGGCGCATCACTGTACTGGATTTTTTAAATCATTTGTTCCCGGCTTCTTTAGCGCCATCGAGGACATCTGTGGAAGGCACTTTGGCCGCAATAGCCGCAATAAAAGAATAGAATAGCATTTCAGCAGGACAATAGGAGGAAGGATCTTGACTGTTGCATTTTTTCATGGCGTCGCATTAGCTTTTGGTCTCATTATTCCACTTGGGGCGCAAAATGTATTCGTATTTAATCAAGGAGCATTGCAGAAGAGATTTTCACGAGCGTTACCCGTAATTCTAACTGCCGCATTATGTGACACCTTGCTCATCTTGCTGGCTGTGCTGGGTGTCTCACTCGTTGTGTTACAGCTTGCATGGCTGCAGCTTATTCTCTTTGGTGCTGGGCTGGTATTTCTAGTCTATATGGGATGGTCCGTCTGGAAGAGTGAACCTCCTAACACGGAGCAAGACGGGAATGTATTAAATGCCAAGAAGCAGATATTGTTTGCACTTTCTGTCTCGTTGCTAAATCCTCATGCAATCTTAGATACGATAGGCGTCATTGGCACAAGTTCACTAAGTTATACGGGGAATGAAAAGTTTGTATTCACTGTTGCCTGCGTCGTTGTATCTTGGTG
>NZ_JMDX01000201.1:0-10582 GCF_000935845.1 Paenibacillus sp. E194 | reverse complement strand
GTATGCGATATAGTGATGGAAAGGGATGATGCGAATTTGTGGACGACGGATATGATTATTTTCTTATTTGGTTCTTTACTTCTAGCGGGAGTGATTAGTGCCAAATTCTCGAATCGATTCAATGTGCCTTCACTTGTGTTGTTTATTATTGTAGGGATGGCATTGAATCCTCTCATTTATTACGATAATGCGAAGTTAACGCAGCTATTCGGGATTTTGGCTCTGATCATTATATTGTTCGATGGAGGGATGCAGACAAGCTGGCGTGACATTCGGCCTGTCATTGGCGGATCTGTATCGCTTGCAACCATCGGTGTATTGATTACTGCTACGGTTTTTGGTGTGTGCTCAGTTTTTATCTTGGGAATTGATTGGAAAGAGGGCATGTTGATCGGTGCGATTGTCGGCTCTACAGATGCCGCAGCCGTGTTCGCAGTTCTCGGAAGCCAGAATGTGAAGAAGCGGTTGACCTCCACCTTGGAGGCGGAATCAGGAACGAATGACCCGATGGCCGTCTTCTTGACGATATCATTCATTGAATGGATTCAGATTCCGGATCTTTCTGTGTGGGAAATGCTGTTCTCATTCGTATGGCAAATGGGACTTGGTCTTGGCTTAGGGCTGCTCGCAGGCTGGTTCATTGTTGAAGTATTGAATCGAATTGCCCTTGATACATCCGGCATGTACCCTATACTTGCAATCGGATTCGCGATCCTTACTTATAGCGGTGTTGGTCTGCTGAAGGGCAGCGGCTTCTTAGCTGTATACGTGATGGCACTTGTCATCGGCAATTCCGATTTGCAATATCGTTTTACGATTGTAAGATTCAATGAGGGCTTCGCCTGGCTAATGCAGATCATGATGTTCATCCTTCTTGGACTTCTCGTATTCCCGCTTCAGCTGCTGGAGATCACATGGCAAGGACTGGTGTTGTCGGTTCTTCTCATGTTCGTTGCAAGACCGCTCGGTGTATTCATTAGCTTGATGTATAGTAAGTTTACAGGCAAGGAGAAGACACTTATTGCCTGGGCAGGGTTAAAAGGTGCGGTTCCTATTGTTATGGCGACATATCCCATGATTGCAGGCTTAGAGCATGGACAATTGTTCTTCAATATTGTATTCTTTATTGTTCTGACGTCTGCCCTTATTCAAGGGGCTACCATTTCTCCGCTTGCGAAGCGGCTTGGATTGGCTGGCGAACCAGGCGGGCAGCAGGTACATGCGCTTGAGCTGGTGTCGGTCGGGAAGACGAACATGGACTTGGTGAAGAAAACGATTGAGCCTGGTGCTTGTATAGAGAACAGCTACTTGCATCAATTAAGATTGCCGGATGACACCTTGATTACAGCTATAATTCGTGGGGAAGAGATGATTGCGCCCAAAGGAACCACGCAGTTATTGGCAGGAGATGTGGCTTATGTTCTCGTTGCCAAAAATCAAAGGGACGAGATTAGAAGACTGTTCACCGAGCAGATCCAAGATGGTCAATGTACGGTGACAAGTGGAAGTACCACGGATCGGAACCAGGCAGCCGTAGATACCCAGTCAGACACAGAGAATCAATCGATAGGGAGCTCGACAGAACGTTCAGTTGCGGAGAATAAGAGGCAAGGAAAAGACTAATGCATTCATGCAGGGGAAGGCACCATGATGAACACACCATGATGAGTTAGTACGATACAATGACTTTCAAAGGGGAAGTGGAATCGTATGCTAGGATTGGAGAAGCAGACATTCCGTATTCGCAAAATTGCGATGGAATGGAAACGGGATGATAAGACGTTGCGTGGATTGGTTACTCTGCCTGTTACGGAACAACCAGTAGCAGCAGTTGTAATGAGTCATGGATTTACAGGGCATATGCTGGAGGGCAGAGGCTTCTTTAGACGTCTCAGTGAACAGTTGGCACAGGCTGGTGTCGCTGCGATTCGCTTTGACTTCGCAGGCAGCGGTGAGAGTGATGGAACGTTTGAAGAAATGACGCTATCAACTGAGCTGGCGGATGCATTAGCTGTATTTCAAGCCGTGCGTTGTATGGAAGGCATTGACTCGAATCGTGTCAGCTTGCTGGGCTTCAGTATGGGTGGAGCGGTATCGCTTCTGGCGGCTTCACAGCTGGGAGAAGAGGTGCATCGCTTAGTGGGGCTTTGCCCTGCTGCCAATATCTTCGATATTGTAGCTAGGGAAGCGGCCGGTTCACGATTTAAGCAGATGTTGGAAGAAGGGCGAATGGACATGAATGGCTTCATCGTAGGCCAGGGATTGCTCGAAGATACGGCACAGCATGATATGTATGCTGCTGCATCTCGTATCCATTGCCCAACGCTGTTCGTTCATGGGACGGCTGACGGCGCTGTTCCTCCTTATATTTCTTATCGATTGGCAGCTGCGATGGATGGGCGTGCTGACATTACGTGGATAGATGGTTCTGATCATGTATTTTCCTTGTCTGAGCATTCGAAGCAAGTCTGTGAGGCGGTTGTGAAATTCTTAGCAGATAAGTAGCAAAAAGTTATGTCGTAGGGTACGGAAAAAGAAGTGGCTGATGTGATTTATCTCCTTTTATTGGTATGAGCAATGCTGCACAATAGATTCAGGTATGGCGTCTATGCATTGGCGTAAACGTCATTCAATGTGCCCGTCCATCTGCCCCCCAACTCCAGGTAGGGCGGGACACTTTGCGCCATTTACGCATCTGCTTGCGAGCAGGTGCGTTTTGTTCTTTCTAGAGGCTTTGCTGCAGAGCATACAGTTTGAATATTAAAAAAATGAGGAAAATGTTTCATAATACTATTGTGAAATAGGACTAATTAACCGATATTAGTAGTAGTGCGTAAAAGTACAGCGAGGTTAAGAGAAGAAAGGTGAAGGCAAATAGATGAAGTATGAGAAATTGAATGAAGAGTTTAAGCACGTTGGCTACAGTCCTTACCGTTATGTTCATATTGTGGATGTAACGACAGAAGCAGTTGATTTTGATCACCGTGAGAAAGAACGTGTCGATCAATTAGTAATTGGGTCAGAAGAACCAATGACTGAAGAACAGTTGAAGGAAGAGGCACGCGCGAAGTTGATGGAAGAGCATCCAGATTTCCAGTTTTTCCGCGAGGTACAGGTGGCGAAATTGGATGTAGTGCAGTGCTTTGATCTAGAACTGCAGTAGTATCGAGATGGAAGCAGCGTTTGTGAATTCGGATGCTAAGTTCTCCCCTTAGGTGTGTTTTATGCAGCGGGATACGATGCCGCACGTAAGGGGACGAGCTTTCTAAATAGCAGCACAGGTACTATAGCGATAAGGAGATGAATCGGTTGTTCAAGGGGCTTAAGAAAGTACAGGGGATGACATCACGGAAAGTGGATTGGAAATCACTCGTTTCATCCGTATTTCAGAATCCATCTCGTTCCGTGGGAACGAAGTTGTTTCTTGTATTTGTAATCAGCATTATTGTGTTCGTTTTTAGTGTTGGCATGATTTCGTATCTATTCTCCAAGAATGCAATTGAAGATCAAGCATCTAAGTCTAATTATCAGACTATGATCCAAGCAGCGCAAAAAATTGATCTTCAGCTGAGCCAGTTCAACAATATGACGATGCAGATTATGTTCGATCCAAACCTGACTGCTTCGCTCAAAACCTTGAAGGACAATCAGCTTAGCGCTTATGAAAAGATTCAATCTACGGAAGCGATTACGAAAACGCTTCAAACCTACAGTGTTGGCAATCCATTAATCGAGAACATTTATTTGATCCCAATTGATCCAAAGCGCAATACGATGGCTGCACTTGGCATTCGGAGTAAGCTGGACGATTTGCGCAAGCAACCATGGTTTGAAGAAGCAACGAAGAGCAATGGACAATCCATTTGGGTAGATACAATGCCGAAAGGTGTTGATAAGGCGCCGGAGCCTACATTCGGAATTGCAAGACCAATGCGTGATTTGAATTCTGGGATGGCCGAATACATCGTTCTGATGGAGATTAGATTGGCTACTTTCCAGAAGTCGCTCGATGGAATTAATCTAGGCGAGGGATCTACCGTTCAAGTGGTGAATCGTGCGGGTCATTTTATTTATACCGAGGAAGATGGGAAGTTGACCAAGGAAGCTCCGAAGTGGCTTCTGCCGGAGGTTGAGGAGGGCAATACTAGTGCGATTAGCGGAAGCGAGAAGATAAGCTCTGATTCCGATGGCGAGATGCTCCTGGTCTATGATCAGATGCCGTCGAGCCGATGGCTGCTAGTTGGAGCGGTTCCTGTAGCTGAACTGGTGAAGGAAGCCAAGTCCATCTTGACACTTACATTTATCTCTATGCTGGCTGCTGCCGTCATCGCAGTCGTAATCGGCTGGTTGGTGATTCAATGGGTAGCAACACCGCTCGTGAAGCTGCGGAATCTCATGAATGAGGGTGCACAGGGCAATCTGGCAGTACGCGCAGTTCCTAAGTCTAAGGATGAGATTGGCCAGCTTGCGAATGGGTTCAATACGATGATGGAGCAGATTACGAATCTCGTGAAAAGCACAGATGCAAGCGCTCGTGCCGTCTTAGAAACAGCTTCTTACTTGTCTGAAGCATCACGCAGCACGGCGATCTCCGCGAAAGAAATTGCGATTGCCACAGAGGAAATCGCGAAGGGAGCTACTTCGTTGGCGGTGGAGGCTGAGCGAGGTCACGATCTCACGCACAGTATTGCTTCGCAAATGTCGAATGTTATAGATGCCAACGGACAAATGGATCATTCGGTTCAAGCGGTTGCCGAATCGAGCACGCTTGGTGCTTCGAATATGACTTCCTTAATGGGCCGCACGACTTCCACCGGGGATATGATGCGCTCGCTTGCGACGAAGGTCAATACACTGAGTGACAGTACACAATCGATTCGCAAAATTTTGGATGTCCTCCATAACATGACGAAGCAAACGAACATCCTGTCCCTAAATGCAACCATTGAGGCTGCGCGTGCAGGAACTGCAGGCAAGGGATTTATGGTCGTTGCTGATGAAATTCGGAACCTTGCTGATCAATCAAGGCAGTCCATCGATATCGTTGGACAAATTACGGAGAAGATTCAGCTAGAGATTACGGAGACCGTAACAGCGTTGTCAGAAGCATTCCCCCTCTTCCAGAAACAAGCGGAAGCTGTACAGGAGACAGATGTCATTTTCTCAACGGTACAGCAGCAGATGGATGGCATGATTCAGCAGCTTGGAAATGTGACAGGCTCCATTGGGCGTCTAAATGAGGCACAGTCCATTCTGGTAGAAGCGATGAGCAATGTAAGCGCAGTTGCGGAAGAGGCATCTGCTACTTCCGAAGAGGTTGCATCGTTAAGCACGGAACAGTTGAATGTATCGAACCGCTTAGTCGAGCTGTCTCAGCAGCTTGAGGAAGTATCCTCGAATCTGAAGGAAACCTTATCTCAATTCAAATATTAATACTGTGCAATAAAGCCCGTATCTATCGTTATTGAATAGATACGGGCTTCATTAGTTTGCTGACAGCAGCTTTATTTGGGATATAACATGCGTTAACGATTCAGTTCAATTTTACCTACCTGGGTAGAGAGTTGTAAGGTTGGGCTATCCGCTTTAGGTGATCCGATATGGCCTTTAACATTTTTAGAGACGAATTGATTGGATTCACTCTCTTCGTTCAATTCAACATGGTTGTTAATGCTTCCCATACTTGTTGACAGATTGACGTAAAGGGCCTCTAGCTTCTCCGGCAAATCATATGAGATCTTGCCAAATTCCGTATGGAGCTTGCTGCTCTCTGTTCCAATAACATTGGAGGAGGTAATGTCGCTTGCACTGCCGCTAACAACTAGATTGCGTGGATATAATGCTGATTTAGATTCAAGTGAGATTCTAGCAAATTCATTGCTAATCTCCAAGGTTTCATAGTCTTTAATTGGAACGTGCACGTTCAAGGTTGGCAACGGACCTGTATTAAGGGCATTTTTCTGCTTCGAATTCAGCTGAATAGTTAACGTATTATCATTTATTGTAGCACTCACGGTTGTCTCCATTGTACTGGATTTTCCATCTTTAAGCTCCCATTGTGCTTGGCTTAATTTTGGATCCCCGACAACGGTAATGTTGGCTGCTGTGCTCAGAATGCGGATTGTATGTACATTGTTAATATCAGATTTCGCTTTATCGTGATCACTAGCTGATACCTTACTGAGTGCAGTAGATGTTCTTTCAGATATAACTGGTATGGAGGATGAGGATGTTATGTCGCTCGTGTTCCATTTTGCAGAGGATTCATTATCGGATGCACAGCCTGCAAGACTTATGCTCGCTGTAGATAAGAGGATACAAGCAAATTTAGCGTATTTCATTGTTCGACTTCCTTTCTTCGGATATAAATAGAGTGACGTAAGGATTCAACTGAGATGTCATCTTTTATGTTACCTTCTAAAGAAAGATTCGGTAACCAACCTCGGTCTATAAAGCGCCTAGACTTCTGTCTAGGCTAGGTGCTGAGCTTTGAACGGGGTATTATAAATAAGGAAAAATATGTTGAAATATGGGTATATTTGTGATACTGTTGAAATAACTTCATACGAGAATGTACGGAAGCACCGTCATGAAACGAAGCATCAGCATTGATGCCCGTTTAATGGCGGTGTTTTTTTATGTCCTTATTGGATTGCCAGGGCTTTCAAATCTGTGAAGTAGAAAGGGGGGAGTGGGATTAATAGATGGGATATTGTAGTGGCACATCCGCAGAAGCGCATTTTAGACGGATACACGGATTATTGGAAGCAATCGGCCTATGCTGAGAAGCTCCACCTTCGTGTATTTACTCAGGCGGATACGCTTGGTCACTATTTGCGCTTGAAGCCAGGCATACATGTTCTAGTCGCAGCACCTGAGCTGCTTGGGACACTGTCTTCGTCTGATGTGAGAGGAATAATCGTAATCGCATTATCCGCAGAGAAGTCTGAACAACTGGCAGAAGCCGGCTTACCTTGTTGGATAGAGAATCCATATCAGCCCATTCCGCAGTTGTTCCAATCCATCATTGGATATTGTGAATCGGAAATTGCCTTCGAAGGGGAGAAGCGGAGCAACACTGCGTGCCGCATCGTTGGCATTACTTCAACTTCAGGCGGAGCAGGGAAGTCAACAACGGCATTTCATTTGTCCGCTGCGGCTGCTCAATCAGGTCTTCGACCCTTCCTTTTGAATGTAGATCCGATCCAAGAATACAGTTTGCTACTACAGGAACCGATCGAACAGAATGAAGATCAGAGCAACTTAGCACAATTATTTTACTACTTGAAGAAGGCAGAGGGAGGGCAGGGGAATGAGCCGCTTTCCTTAGATCCATATATGCTGAGTGTTCCTACAATAGGAGCGCGAATGCTCCATCCGAAGCAGTTGGCAGAGGAATGGAAGTGGATGGATGCCAGTATGCTGCGAATATTGTTGAATATGCTTCGGAGCAGTGGGCAGTACGACTTGATTATTGTGGAGGGCGCGTATTTTCACTCTCCATTCGAAGCGGTATGGGACGTGGCAGATCAGGTAATGTGGCTGCTCCTTGATGATATGGCCTATATACAGAAGACGAAGCTGTTGCTGCAGCAGTGGGCGATTGCGGAAGAGTCTGTTGTGCGTCATCGGAGCAAGCTCATTAGGATGGGTGTGAATCGTTATATGGGGACGATGCTCAATTCATGGCAGCAGCGTGATGCCCCGATCTCAGGATATCTGCCTTACATACCAGCTTGGAAGCAAATTTATCGATTTGATCAATGGCTTCAATCGAGTGTATTCCGTTCAACCTTGGAGGAATGGGCAGGTTCAGAGTTGGGATTATTCAGCGGAGCGCGGTAAGGGGTGAGTTGATGGTACATGGGGACGAGGAGCGCCAGTTCCAGCTGAAGCCTTCTGGGACAGAGTCTAATCTGATGTTGCTTGATGAATTATATCTTACAATTCGGCAGCAGGTGCGCGAGAGTATGGAATGGGGGGAACCGTTATCTGATGAAGCATTAATAGAGAGAATCGAACAAGCGTTGTTTGCGTTTTCGAAGGCGGGGAATTTGACCTCGGCAGATCTTCGAATAGTAGTACGCAGAGTCTTTTACTCTTTCCGTGGTCTTGATGCGCTTCAGCCGCTCGTTGATGATCCCGAAATTACGGAGATTATGGTAAACAGTCATCGGGAATTATTCGTTGAACGTCAAGGACATATGGAGAAATTAAATCATACCTTCGAAAGCGAGGAGAAGCTGGAGGACATTATTCAGGCGATTGTCTCTCAAGTAAATCGTACGGTGAACGAGTCTTCACCAATCGTCGATGCGAGATTGCGAGATGGATCAAGGGTTCATGTTGTCCTGCCCCCAATCGCGCTTAAGGGGCCCACGGTAACGATTCGGAAGTTTCCTTCTAAGCCACTTCATATGGAGGATCTCATACGATACGGCACGATGAGTGATGAGGCGGCTCAAATTCTGCAGACGCTGGTCAGGGCGAAGTACAATTTGTTCATCAGTGGTGGAACTGGATCGGGCAAGACGACGTTCTTGAACGCTTTGTCTCAGTTCATTCCATCTGATGAACGGGTGATTACGATTGAGGATGCAGCAGAGCTGCAAATTCAATCCGTGCCGAATCTGGTGTCATTGGAAACGCGCAATGCGAATTCGGAAGGAAAGGGAGCCATAGCCATGCGTGACCTTATTCGAGCTTCCCTTCGTATGCGGCCAAACCGCATTATTGTGGGAGAAGTGCGCGGTGCTGAGGCTTTGGATATGCTTCAGGCAATGAATACGGGCCATGATGGTTCTTTATCTACGGGTCATTCCAATGGGCCCAAAGATATGGTGAGCCGCTTGGAAACGATGGTATTGAGTGGGGCTTCGCTGCCGGTTGTCGTCGTTAGACAGCAGATTGCCTCCGCAATTGATATCATTGTTCATTTGGCAAGGATGCGAGATGGATCCCGCAAAGTGCAGGAGATTGCCGAAGTAATTGGATTTGCAGAAGGTGAAGTGAAGCTGTCGAGCCTGTATCAATTCGTGGAACACGGGCAGGAAGGCGGCAAAATTCTAGGAGGCCTTGTTAAGCGCGATACGTTGCAGCATGTGGACAAGCTGCGAATGGCGGGGCTGACGCTGCCTCAAGCAGAAGGGGGCGCGGACGATGAAGGGATCGAAGATCAAGACTGAAGCTGGACTGCCTCGCTACGATGTATATCATTTGAACCGCAAGGAGCAGCTACTGGCGATCTTTGTTGGATGTGCTGCAATGGCAGGGATCGGATATCTGTTCTACCAGCATTGGATCGGAATGATCATGCTGTCAGTCATCGGGGTTCGATTTACTCAGATTCGGCAGCAGACACTGCTTGAACGAAAGCGGTCACAATTAACCCAGCAGTTCAAGCAGACCTTGTATTCATTGTCTTCTGCACTAGGTGCAGGGCGATCAATGGAGAATGCTTTCCGTGAGGCTGCACAGGATTTGAGGCTGCTCTATCCCGGAACTGATGTGGATATGATTCGGGAGCTTCGTATTTTGTCATTGCGAATGGAGAATGGCGAGCCAGTGGAACGAGCCATGATGGACTTCAGTGAGCGGGCACAGCAGGACGATATCGCGAATTTTGCAGATGTATTTGTTACTTGCAAGCGGACAGGCGGGGATTTCATTGAAGTGGTGCGCAGAACTTCCTCCGTTATTGGAGAGAAGATGGATATTATGCAGGAAATTGAAATATTAGTCGCACAGAAGAGGCTGGAGATGAAAGCGATGATGGCTGCACCATTTTTGTTTCTAGCTTTTCTCAATATGACCTCGCCTGATTTTATGACGCCGTTATATGAAGGAGTCGGCAGAGTGATTGCAACAGCTGCATTGATTGTGTTGTCCATTGGGATCTTGCTAATTCGCAAATTAATGGACATTAGAGTGTAGTAATTCGTTTATGCAATATAGCAGGAAGGAGGTTGGTAGATGCTGCCTTCATGGATGTGGGGATTGGCATGCCTGCTTGTAATAGGGATTTATGCTGTGATGAATCAAGTAGGAAAGGCCCGCTATGCGGAATTACTTGCCTCGATCCAGCCGGAAGTAAAGACAGCGAAATGGCTTCCAGCACCCCTGATGTGGCTGGAACGTTTGCAACCAACGCTTGATACGCATCCTGCTCTGGCTCAGTTGAGGCAGTCGCTAATGCAAATGCATGGTCCAGCCCTGTCCCACACGATGTATCGCGCACTTCTGGCGGAGATGGGATTGTATGTATTTGCCGGAGTCGTAGCTGGATGTATTCTCCCTGCTGTGACGGACGGAAGTTTCGCCAACATGGCTGGAGGTATGCTGCTTGGTATCGTTCTGCCGCTAGTACGCGGGAAGGAGGTTGTCGGTAAGGCGGAACGCAGACGTCAGGATATTCAGCTGGAGCTCCCCGAATTGATTAATAAGCTGAATCTGCTCGTACAAGCGGGCGAGACAGTTCCCAAGGCTCTTGCAACTTGCATTGAGCGGAAGAAGTCGGAGAACGGGCACCCATTATACATCGAGCTATTCCGAATGATGTCAGATGTACAGAATGGTTATTCTT
>NZ_JMDX01000200.1:0-10585 GCF_000935845.1 Paenibacillus sp. E194 | reverse complement strand
TTGGTGAAGCATTTGGCGGACGAGATCATACAACCGTCATTCATGCCCACGAGAAAATCACCCAAAATCTGCAGCAAGATCAGGAACTTTACAAGGTCGTACAGAACCTGATCGACAAAATTAAAAATCCAAACGCTGTGAACAACATAACAAGCCTATACACAATCTATACACATGTGGATAGGCTTTACTTTATGCCTGTTCAAGAGGGTTATCCACATATTCAGTGCCCCTACTATTACTACTATTATTAAAAAAGATTATATAGATCATTATAAGAAGAGCACATATTCGGCATATCTCAACTCAGAGCAACGGGATATCACAAGATTAGTAACAGATAGCAACAGTAGAATGAGCGCAAATTGGCGTTAGGGAGTGAACGTATGAAACTTTCGATATTGAAAAATGAACTAAACGATGCAATACAAAACGTATCCAAAGCAATTTCCAGCAGAACGACGATTCCCATTTTAAGTGGGATTAAGGTTGACGTTACGTTTCAAGGGGTTACCCTTACCGCTAGTGATACGGATATATCCATTCAAACCTTTATCCCTGTAGAGGATGATCGCCAGACGATCGTTCAAGTGGAACGTCCAGGCAGTGTTGTTTTGCCGGCTAAATTTTTCGTCGAAATCATTAAGAAATTACCTTCCCAAGATGTAGAGATCGAAGTGAAGGAGCATTTCCAGACTTTCCTTCGTTCCGGTGCAACAGATATCCAAATGGTTGGACTTGATCCAGAAGAGTATCCTGTTCTGCCTAACATCGAAGAAAACCAAGTGATCACAGTCAATGGCGATTTGCTGAAGACCATGATTAAGCAAACTGCATTTGCTATTTCTTCCAACGAAACAACGCCAATTTTGACGGGGGTACTGTGGAATCTGAACGAAGGTAATTTGAAATTCGTATCTACAGATCGCCACCGCTTGGCAAGCCGTACAGCTGATATCCAAGCAGACCCAGAGATTCATTTTACGAATGTTGTCATTTCCGGTAAGACGCTGAACGAATTGAGCAAAATCATCCCTGATCAGAACACAATGGTGGATATTGTCGTTGCCGACAACCAAGTGTTGTTCAAAATCGATCGTGTTCTATTCTATTCGCGTATTTTGGATGGAACCTATCCGGACACTTCTAAAATTATTCCGCAAAACTACAAAACAGAACTTATTTTGGACACGAAAAAGCTCATTGATGCAATTGATCGTGCTTATTTGCTGTCCCGTGAAGATAAAACAAACATTGTTCGACTGCAGACGAAGGAAGATGGTTCGATCGAAATCTCTTCCAGCTCATCTGAGCTAGGCCGTGTTACAGAACAATTGGATGTGAAGGAATTCAAAGGGGATCCGCTTCGGATTGCATTCAACTCAAAATATATGCTGGATGTGTTGAAGGTTGTCGAATGTGAGAACATCTTCATTGGATTTACAGGGGCAATGAGTCCAATCATCATTAAGCCGACTGAACACGTCAGCAGCTTGCATCTCATTTTGCCATACCGCACCACAAATTAAGACAGGTTTGGTGCATCTGCATCACAAGGAGGAAACGACATGAATGACATCCAAATTCGAACGGAATTCATTACGCTCGGGCAGTTTCTGAAGCTGGCCAATTGCGCTTCAACAGGCGGCCACGCCAAAATTATGCTGGCAGAGAACATGGTGAAAGTAAACGGTGAAGATGAAGCGCGGCGCGGCCGGAAGCTGTATCCAGGCAACGTTGTCTCAGTAGATGGATGCGGTGAGTTCCTCATCGTTTCATCCCAAGAGGCTTAATCGGGTGTTCGTCAAATCGATCGCTCTGCAAAATTATCGCAATTATGGCGCGCTCGAATTGAATACAGACAATCGAGTTAATATTTTTGTCGGCAATAATGCGCAGGGGAAGACCAATTTGCTCGAATCCATATTTGTGCTTGCCCTGACGAAATCACATCGAACACCACGAGATAAAGAACTCATCGGATGGGAAGCAGAGCATGCACAGCTTCGAGCAGCTGTAGAACGGAAGTATGGGACGGTTCAGCTGGAATTAAACATTTCTCGGCAGGGGAAAAAGGCAAAGCTGAATGGTTTGGAGCAGCGTAAACTGAGCGGCTTCATTGGTGCACTTAATGTTGTCATGTTCGCCCCAGAGGATTTGGAGATCGTAAAGGGATCGCCAGGCATTCGCCGGAGATTTCTGGATATGGAGATCGGCCAAGTTCAGCCTAGCTATCTATACCATCTGCAGCAGTATCAGAAGGTGCTCATGCAGCGCAACAATCTGCTCAAGCAAATGTGGAGCAGCCCAAGCGGTCAAGCGAATACGATGCTCGATATATTCAATGAGCAGCTTGTTACGAATGGTGTTAAAGTTGTAAAGAAAAGGAAACAATATCTAAAGAAACTCCAATCATGGGCGGAGCAAATTCATGCCGGCATCACGAATGGCAAGGAAGCTCTTACCGTTGAATATAGTCCATCGTTTGCGATGCCAGACGAAGATGAAGCTGTCTTATTCGAGCAATTTATGTTAAAGTTAACACAAATGAAAGACCAGGAGGTGCGGCGCGGCATGACACTTGTCGGACCGCACCGGGACGATCTTGCCTTCTACATTAACGGCAAAGAAGTGCAAACCTATGGATCGCAGGGTCAGCAGCGGACGACAGCGCTGTCGCTGAAGCTGGCTGAGATCGAACTGATGCACGAGGAAATAGGAGAATATCCTATCCTACTGCTCGACGATGTTCTGTCTGAGCTTGATTCGATGCGCCAGACGCAGCTGATTGAGACGTTTCAGAGCAAGGTACAAACGTTCATTACGACGACAGGCATTGAAGGCATTAACACGAGCAAGTTGCATGATGCAAATATGTTCCACGTGGAAAATGGGCAAGTCATGCGGTAAGAGGTTGTTCTAAGGGGAGTGAGCGCTATGTATATTCACTTGGGCGGAGAAAGAGTCATTCGTTCCTCGGAACTGGTCGCCATTTTTGATGTATCGATAGAGAAATCATCTAAGCTGTCTAAGCAGTTCGTGGCGAATGCGCACAAAGTGAAAAATGTTGAGGCGATAGGCGAGGAAGAAGCAAAGTCCATCGTCGTGACGAAGGGAAAAGTATTTTACTCTCCGATATCATCTACAACATTGAAGAAGCGTGCGCATCATTTTAACGAGTAAGCGAACATTGCATACAGCCTTGTTGACAGCGTCATCTCAATAGATTCCACTGCTTAGCAGTTGGGATTGCTTGGGATGATGCTCTTGCAATTACATGCGATTGACATAATGAACGGTACTGAAATTAGAGAAGTAGGTGAAGGCATGTCTGTGAATCATAACACGTATGATGAGAGCCAGATTCAGGTGTTGGAAGGCTTGGAAGCCGTACGCAAACGGCCGGGGATGTATATCGGTTCAACGAGTGCCAAAGGTCTGCACCATTTGGTATGGGAAGTCGTCGATAACAGTATTGACGAGGCGTTGGCTGGGTATTGCACGAAAATCGAAGTAACCGTACATGAAGACAACAGCATCACGGTCGTGGATAACGGTCGCGGTATTCCAGTCGGGATACAAGAGAAGATGAAGCGCCCGGCTGTTGAAGTTGTTATGACCGTGCTTCATGCGGGCGGTAAATTCGGCGGCGAAGGATACAAAGTATCCGGCGGCTTGCACGGTGTTGGTGTCTCGGTTGTAAATGCCTTGTCTTCGAGCTTAATCGTTACCGTGAAACGAGACGGACATATCCATCAGCAGGAGTATCATCGTGGGGTTCCACAAGGCGATTTGGAAATAATCGGAGACACGGAGGAAACCGGCACAACGATTCGATTCCAGCCCGATCCAGAAGTGTTCACAGAGACGACGGTATACGAATACGAAACACTTCTGTCCCGTATTCGCGAGCTCGCATTTTTGAACAAAGGCATCCAAATGGTGCTTACCGATGAGCGTACTGGACATTCAGAAACATTTAAGTACGACGGCGGTATCAAGGAATTCGTTGAGTACCTGAACCGCAATCGCGAGAAGATGCATGAGCAGCCAATTTACGTGGAAGGCTCGAAAGATTCCATTACGTGCGAAATCGCACTCCAATATAACGATAGCTACACAGAGAATATTTACTCTTTTGCCAACAACATTCATACGCATGAAGGCGGTACGCATGAATCTGGCTTTAAGAGTGCGCTTACGCGAATCATTAACGATTATTCTCGGAAGATGAACCTCATGAAGGATAACAACTCCAACTTAAGTGGGGACGATGTTCGTGAGGGTCTGACCGCGATTATTTCTGTGAAGATTCCGGAGCCGCAATTCGAAGGACAAACGAAGACGAAGCTCGGCAACAGTGAAGTACGCAGCATTGTGGAATCTGTATTTTCTGAGAAGTTCATGGAGTTCTTGAACGAGAACCCGATGATTTCGAAGAAAGTCGTCGAGAAAGGGATGCAGGCATCCCGAGCTCGAGAAGCAGCTCGCCGTGCACGTGAGTTGACGCGGCGCAAGAGTGCACTTGAAGTGAGCTCTCTTCCAGGTAAGTTGGCGGATTGCTCTTCGAAGGATGCTGCACATTGCGAATTGTTCATCGTCGAAGGTGACTCAGCGGGTGGTTCTGCGAAGCAAGGCCGCGATCGCCATTTCCAGGCGATCTTGCCGCTGAAGGGTAAAATCTTGAACGTTGAGAAGTCTCGCTTGGATAAGATCTTATCCAACGCAGAGATTCGTGCCATTATTACGGCGCTCGGTACAGGGATCGGCGAAGACTTTGATCTTGAGAAAGCTCGCTATCACAAAATTGTGATTATGACCGATGCTGACGTCGACGGTGCTCATATCCGAACACTGCTATTGACCTTCTTCTATCGCTACATGCGCAAGCTTATTGAAGCGGGTTACGTGTATATCGCACAGCCTCCACTCTACAAGGTTGAACGCAACAAAATTGTTCGATATGCAGATAGCGATAAACAGAAGGACGAAATTATCGCAGAATTCGGTGAAGGCGTGAAGATTAACGTTCAGCGTTATAAAGGTCTTGGTGAGATGAATGCGGAGCAGCTGTGGGAAACGACAATGGATCCTGAGAGCCGGAAAATGCTCCAAGTTTCGTTCGATGATGCGAAGATGGCAGATGATGTGTTTGATACGCTCATGGGTGATAACGTAGAACCACGACGTGATTTCATTCAGCGTCATGCCAAGTTCGTTAAAAACCTTGATTACTAATCATATCCAACCATTTGGAATCGTGCATTCCTTAGAGAAGCACGGAGGATCGATATAACAATAAAGCCCCAGTTCCACATCAGGACTGGGGCTTTGGTGTGGTGGCGGGCTTCAGTTGTTGTCAGTAGGTGAGAGGAATCCTTGTTACGTCAATCGTCCATATGCTTTTGCATTTCGAACGATGCGGCGATAAGCAGCAGGGTTGAATGTACGGTACACGTAGATAGCGGGCTTCGTATTGACCTCTAAGATCCAGGGGTGCATGCTTTTGTCTATCGCAATATCAAGCCCAAGCTCCTTGATCCCCTTGTTCCCCTTGCTCAGTTGTGCCCCGACGGACAGCCCGATTCGTTCTAACTCGCTGCGCAGCTGCTGGGTAGAGCTTGCATTTAAGTGGGGTTTCAAGAGAGTTCGCAGCGATTCCATCTTCCCTCCGCTGCTGACGTTCGTCACAATCTTATGAGCAGCTGCCTTTCGACCGAAGATAGACATAACCTCCCACTTGTTGTTCACATTTTTTTGCACGAACACACGGAGATCGAACTTTCTCCCCCGGTGAGATAGCATGTGAATTCCCTGCTGAATCAAGTACTTTCGTTTTCCGATTCTGGTTTTGATTTTGGCAAGGAGAGAGTCTATTTCGGTGAAGGTAGCCGTGGAAGTCCCTTCTCTCAACTCGAATGAGTCATTGGTACGCTGCGTAATACGCATAACACCTTTGCCATGAGTGCCTAAGTCAGGTTTCACATACACCATTTGATATTGATTCAGCATCTCCTTCAACCGGAGAGCGCTATAGATGGACGTCTTAGGAATATACGAACGTAGTGAGGAGTCCTGCAAAATCTTTGTCTTTTTCCATTTGCTAAATATACGTTGGCTGGACAAACATACATCACCCTTTTCCACATCAATCGTTTTATTTTTAAACGGGTAGGGACAGAGGGATAGAGAAGTTGATATCAATGTATGATCATTCAGGCGAATAGAAATAGTACAATCAACTATATGGCGAGGAAAATGTTCGGATTTTGGGCAGTTTCATGGAACGTTTAATTGTATCTCTTTTGTGAAAGTAATATAATATGAATAGTGCAGTTATGGAATTGATGAGTATGATTTTATCCGCATGATCAAGCTAGAGTAGAAATTCTCCTTTGTGAACATGGCGCCTTCTGAGTCCATAATGGCTTATGTTGCCATGTGGGGAGTTTCGATATGGACTAGATAAAAGATTATTCGTCCGTGGAAATGGTTCGACCCCATTTATGGGGGGAAGGGCCGTTTTCGCTTGTAGAGCAAATATTGCATTTTGCTAGATGATGATGACGCTGTTAAATACGAATTTTAAGGAGGTCCAGCATGGCGGAAGAACAACAACCGCAAATCAGGGATCGCGACATCGGCACGGAGATGCGGGAATCATTCCTGGATTACGCGATGAGTATCATCGTAAGCCGCGCTCTGCCGGACGTGCGTGACGGATTGAAGCCGGTTCACCGACGTATTTTGTATGCGATGTCAGACCTCGGCATGTCACCGGACAAACCGTATAAGAAATCAGCGAGAATCGTTGGTGAAGTTATCGGTAAGTATCACCCGCATGGTGACTCTGCCGTATATGAGACCATGGTGCGTATGGCCCAGGATTTCTCGCTTCGTTACATGCTCGTGGATGGACACGGGAACTTTGGTTCCATTGACGGAGACTCGGCTGCGGCGATGCGTTATACAGAGGCGCGCCTCTCTAAGATTGCCATGGAACTGCTTCGTGATATTAACAAAGAAACGATCGACTTCGCTCCGAACTATGACGGCGAAGAGCAAGAGCCTGTTGTATTGCCGGCTCGCTTTCCCAATTTGCTCGTGAACGGGGTATCCGGTATCGCAGTAGGTATGGCAACGAACATCCCACCGCACAATCTGACGGAAGTCATTGACGGTCTGCAGGCGCTGATTAAGAATCCAGAGTTAACGCCAATGGACTTGATGGAATACATCAAGGGCCCAGATTTCCCAACATCCGGATTGATTATGGGTCGAGAAGGTATTCGCCAAGCGTATATGACTGGCCGCGGATCTGTTACGATGCGGGCACGTGCGACAATCGAGGACAATAACGGCAAGGCTCGTATCGTTGTTCACGAATTGCCATATCAAGTCATTAAGGCTCGTCTCGTTGAGAAGATTGCTGAATTGGTGCGCGAGAAGCGCATTGACGGCATCACTGACCTTCGTGATGAATCTGACCGCAACGGTATGCGCGTTGTTATCGAGCTGCGCCGTGATGTGAACCCGAATGTCGTTCTGAATAACTTGTACAAGCATACAGCGATGCAGAGCAACTTCGGTATCAATATGCTGGCGCTTGTGAACCAAGAGCCTCGTGTTCTTAATTTGCGTGAGATGCTCCACTATTATTTGGAGCACCAGATCGAAGTGATTCGTCGCCGTACTGAGTACGATTTGAGGAAAGCCGAGGCACGTGCACATATCCTCGAGGGCCTGCGCATTGCGCTTGATCATATCGACGAGATTATTGCGCTTATCCGCGGTTCGAAGAATGACGAAGAAGCACGTGAAGGCTTAATCTCCCGATTTGGTCTAAGCTTCGACCAAGCTCAAGCGATTCTCGATATGCGTCTGCGCCGTCTGACAGGCTTAGAGCGCGAGAAGATCGAAGCTGAATATAACGAATTGCTGATGAAGATCGCGGAATACCGTGAAATCTTGGCGAACGAACACCTTGTGCTGACCATCATTAACGATGAGCTTGAAGAAGTGAAGCAGAAGTTTGGGGATGAGCGCCGTACAGAAATCACGATTGGCGAGGATAGCATACTGGATGAGGATCTGATCCCTCAAGAAGATGTTATCATCACCATTTCGCATAGCGGATATATAAAGCGTCTTCCGGTAACGACATATCGAAGCCAGAAGCGTGGAGGCCGTGGTGTAGTGGGTATGGATACGAAGGATAATGACTTCGTAGAGCATTTATTCGTGTCCAACTCTCACCATTACCTGATGTTCTTCACGGACAAGGGTAAGGTTTACCGCATCAAGGCGTATGAGATTCCAGACTTGAGCCGTACGGCGAGAGGGACGCCAATTATCAATTTAATTCAAATTGAACAGGGTGAGTCCATCAGCGCGGTGATTCCAGTCGTGGAATTTGAATCTGACAAGTACCTGTTCTTTGCAACCCGCCAAGGGATCGTGAAAAAGACTCCGCTTGACGATTATGTCAACAATCGCAAAGGTGGCTTGATTGCCATCAACCTTCGTGATGATGATGCGTTGATTGGGGTTCGCCTGACGGACGGCGAGCAGGAGATCATTATGGGTACGAAGATGGGAATGTCGATCCGATTCTCTGAGAACGACGTTCGCTCCATGGGACGTTCGGCTACAGGCGTCAAAGGCATTACGCTTGATAGTGAAGATGTCGTAATTGACATGGATGTAGTCAATAAGGAGAATGATGTGCTTATTGTTACAGCCAAAGGTTACGGAAAACGTACCCCTATGGAAGACTATCGAATTCAGAGCCGTGGCGGTAAAGGGATCAAGACGATCAATGTAACGGACAAGAATGGTGCAGTCGTCGGCTTGAAGGTTGTACAGGATGGAGAGGACTTGATGATTATCACTGCATCAGGAACAATTATTCGTACAAGCATGTCGGGCATTTCCCAAATGGGTCGATACACGCAAGGTGTGAAGCTCATCAATATCCGCGACGACGATTCCGTATCTACGGTTAGCCGCTGCGATAAAACTGAGGATGATCCTGAGGAATCTTCTGAAGAATCGTCTGAAGAAACAGAACAAAATCCGGGCATGACAGAGGACGAAGCACCTTCTGCCTCCGAACCGGAATCAGAATAGAATGATGAACGTGAAGATGCAGCAGTAGTGTGAGCATTGACAACAGGTAGGGCGTATTCTTTTATAGAGTGCGCCCTTTTCCTTGATATAAGCAGATACATAACGACAACCGAGTCAAATCCATATGAAGAGGCCAACAGGAGAGTGTAATAACCTATGGTATTCATCCCCGTCTCGCAAGCTAAGCCAGGAGATCAATTGGAGCAGGACGTGATAACAGGGCTTGGCGGCGTAATTATGAATAAAGGAAGAACGCTCAGTGTACGTGATTTGGATGTGCTCGATGCTTTTATGATCAAATCGGTTGCAGTGGCAAGTTCATATCCTTCGCCGGTTATGGACAGCGTAGGAACTCGTGCAGATGCGCCGGATAGCAAAAACAGTGAACCGACCCTTCCTCAAGCACCATCACGCCAGAATAGCCAATTTCAACATGATGCCGGCTTTGTAGAATCATGGCTTCAGATGGTGAACCTACTCAAGAATGTATATAAGACAGTAGGAGCCACCAAGCTTCCTATATTAGAATTGCGCCAGCAAATGGAATGGCTGCTTGGGCAGAACGAACATTACTCTCCAGTCTGCTTCCATCCACAGATTAAAGAAATGCTGCAAGGAAATGAAGAAGACTATGTGTATCATAAATCCGCTGCGGTTGCGCTCACGTCATATCTTATCGGACAATGGAGCGGGTATCCTTCCAAGGAAGGGATGCAAATCGCTTTATCTGGGCTGCTGCATGATATTGGGAAGACGAAGGTCGATAGCGATATCTGGTCTAAAAAAGGCACCCTGACGGAAAACGAGAAGATTGAGATGCGCAGACATACCCATTATGGTTATGAGTTGCTTCGAAATGTGCCAGCCATTAATGATGGCGTTAAGCTTGCCGCATTGCAGCATCATGAGCGTATCGATGGGAGCGGGTACCCTCTAGGAGTAACAGGGGAACGAATACACCCGTATGCCAAAATCGTAGCGATCGCTGATATCTTCCATGCGATGACACAGAATCGAATATATAAGAGAGCTTCTTCCCCTTATATTGCACTTGAGAGATTAAAGGAAGAATCATTCGGCCAACTCGATCCCCAACTCGTACGCACATTCATCCACAAGGTGGCTCAGATGCATCAGAACGCATTTGTTAAACTGAATGATGGACGGGTGGGACGCATCGTATTTACGGAGGATGCCTACTTGACTCGTCCGTGGGTATCGGTAGATGGTAGCATCGTTCAACTTACGCAGGAAAGACAGATATGGATAGAGGAAGTACTCGCCGTGCATTGATCCTATTGAGTGGTGCGAGTAAAGCAGTAACCTTGCTATGGATTGGTATCGATAGAGTCTGCTATAAGGCTATGTGCGGGTGTTAGAATGGCTCCGCAATTAGCTTTATAGCAGATTTATATTCTTTTTAAAGTTTTTTTAAAAAAGTGCTTGCGTTATTATT
>NZ_JMDX01000199.1:0-10616 GCF_000935845.1 Paenibacillus sp. E194 | reverse complement strand
TGATGCAGCGGCTCTTTTCGTTGTTTATTTTATTTCTTGCGTTCACGCAATTGTTGAATTGCGTTGTTCATAATGACCTGATCTGAGATGTGAAGTCGGTTCTGCGCTTCTGCCGCGAATGGCTGGCACGCAGCTACATCAGTTGGCTGGCGTGTCCCATAATCATAGCAGGTACCGTGCTCTAACAGCCCATCAGCGGATGGTACATAGTACACACTGCCGTTCGTGTATGAGCCATTACGGAAGACGACCAAGCGATTTGCTGGGTTCAGCAGATTTTGCCCCATGAGGTGCTTATCGCTTGCATCGATTCCGAGCCAATGCAAGAGCGTAGGCTCAACATCTAGCTGACCGCTCACGGTATCATAGGTACCTGCATTTGCTCCATCAGGCAAGTGCACGATTAGTGGCACTTGGTTTTTCATTTCAAGCATATCGAAATCACTGATCTCATGTCCAAGCATGCGAGCAAGCGGTTCGCGATCTTCAATCGAATTATCATGATCCCCGTACATCATCCAAATTGTCTTATCCCATAGACCGCGCTGCTTCAGATCTTCAATCATTTCGCCCAGTGCTGCATCTACGTAGTGGATAGCTTGCAAATAGTCGCCAAAGATCGTGTCCTGATATGGCTCGACATTCAGCTCCTGTTTATCTGCTGGCAGCTTGTACGGATGATGGCTAGTCAGCGTAATAAGGAAGCTATAGAATGGAGATTTGCCGTCAGCCATGTGCGCTACGGATTGGTGCAGGAATGACTTATCACCAAGTGACCACCCAAGCGGCTCGTCTATCTTATAATCGGTACGGCTCATAAAGGTGTCGTACCCCATATTGCTGTACATAATATATCGATTCCAGAACCCCGCATCATAGGCATGATACGCACCAGTGGAATATCCTGACGATTTCAGAATAGATGGCAGCGAATCATACGTTTGATCTGGATAACGGATAAAGACAGATCCGGTTGGCAATGGGTGAAGGCTTGCGTTCACTCCAAAGTCTGCATCTGATGTCCGTCCTTGTCCGGTTTGATGGGAGAAACGACTGAAGTACATGCTTTCCTTCAACAGCTTGTTCATATTCGGTGTAATCTCTTGTCCGTTGAAAGACTTGCCAATGACAAAATTCTCAAAAGCTTCTGCCTGCACAATGATAACATTGCTGCCCTTATATTTGCCGAAGGAGGCAGGAGGCCCTTGCAGCTTCGCACGGTGATCGTCGAACCAATGCTGCGCCTTATCCAACTCTTCTTCGCTAAGCTTATTTCCGCCGAACCATTTCAATTCAGCATAGCGGTACACATCATACCCATGAAATCCGAACAGCCCTGTTATGTTATAGATGGAAGCATTCCACCAATTGCTCGAGAAGACGCCGGATGCCCATGTAGTCGTTGCTTGATGTATCGGCACAGCCATCATTAATGCGCCTATGACAAGGCTAAGAATATATGTGATTAAGCGACTCACCCATGCCGGTCGACGGCGCCGTTCACTGCTAAGCGAGTATCCACTCCGATGTTCCCGGCGTTCCTTGGACAGTACTCTGAAATATATGATCGTCAATGGAATAACGATGATCCAATCGATGAATAGCCAGATGTCCCCGATATGGATCAAGGATGCGATACTGTCGCCAAGCGAACTAACTTGTCCAGCTTGCAGCAGCACCGGTACTGTGATGAAGTCTTGAAAATAACGAAAGTATACCAAGTCGGAAAAGATAAGAATTGTAAGTAGTACATTGAGCACAAGCAGTACCATTGTACGCCAGCGCTTCGACAGCCAGAACGTCCATCCGGCGATAAGGATAACAGCGCCAAGTGCGACGAAAAAGTCGGGCGTGGTCATTGTCATATAGGGGATCGATAGCGTTCGATCGAACCAAAACAGCTTCCACATTATCAAGACAATGAACCATACCATATCGAATCGTCCGAATATGGACGAGAAAGAAAGACGACGGCTTGAGTTGTGATACGAGCCATACATAGACGAATTCATACTTCCATCCTTTCTGTACTTCTACTTATTCAAACAATCTACATCATACCAGATTTTACGATAATGTAATAATTGAAAAAGAAGGTACCTGCTACAGCAGTGGACTTCGTTTATCAATTTACCAATTATTAAAAAATGAAGGTATTTACGTCAACGTTACTATCCGATGGATTCGATAAAAAAAGGCCGCCCCATCCTAATCGAGTGACGTACAACTCGATTGGATAGAGGCGGCCTCCGATTAAAATTAAGACTGTTGCTCCGGACGCGGCTTGCGTGGTGGGAGCGGGCCCATGTATTGATAAAACTGGCATTCGATATTGCCGTTGTACAGCTTGCGGCGCTTCGTTGCTGGATCGCCGATTCGATGTTCGAACTGGCGGTTTGGACTAATGACGAACATCGACCATGTCGGAAGCGTCTTATAGACGAAGCCGAGCTGGCGGATCATGCGGTCGACTTCTTCCTGCTCACTTAAGCGTTCCCCGTACGGCGGGTTCGTCAATATGACGCCGTAATCTCCGGTAGGCTTAGCCTGTGCAACTGGTGCAACTCGGAATTGGATCTCACGACCGAAGCCTGCGCTCTTCGCTGCTGCTTCAGCTAGGCGAATCGATTCTGGATCAATGTCAGAGCCCATGATCTGCAGTTCAATATCGTCCCGTACAGCATCGAATGCTTCATCTCGTGCTTCTTCCCAGTATGATTCGTCAATGACGGACCATGATTCACTGGAGAAGGAGCGGCGAAGTCCGGGAGCTACATTCCACCCAATCATAGCTGCTTCGATGAGCAGTGTGCCGGAGCCGCAGAATGGATCATACAGCGGCCGCTCTGGATTCCAGCGGCTAAGCTGTACAAGTGCAGCGGCCATTGTTTCTTTGAGCGGGGCTTTCCCAGTCAACTGCTTGCGATACCCACGCTTATGGAGTCCAGCCCCTGTTGTGTCTAATGTAATGGTGGCGATATCGTTAAGCAGGGATACCTCAATCCGGTATAACGGCCCTGTTTCCTCAAACCACTCAATATGGTACTGCTGCTTTAATTTATCAACAACTGCCTTCTTCACGATGCCTTGGCAGGCAGGCACACTGGACAGTTGGGATTTGTGTGAGCGTCCATCAACCGGGAATTCGCCGTGAGCCGGAATCCAATCATGCCAGTCAATGGCCTTGGTTCCTTCAAATAGCTCATCGAAGGTGCGGGCAGGGAATTGTCCCATCTTAATTAGTATGCGATCCGCGGAGCGCAGCCATAAGTTGGCGCGGCACACATCCAGCGGGCCGCCAGTGAAATTGACGCGTCCGTTCTCGGTTTGGGTTTCATATCCTAGTTGCTGCAATTCGCGTGCGACGACGGATTCAAGCCCCATCGGCGTAGTTGCGATTAACGACCAAGGTCGATTCATTGTTCTCATTCAACTCCGTTTTCTCGTCTGACTTGTACTCATATGGCATTCATCATATCATAAAAAGCAGGAGGTTGTGAAAATGTCTAATGAAGCGGTTGAAACGTATTTGGAACAGCTCTATAAGAAGGATCATGAATTAGAGAAGATTAAGGAAAATATTCGGCAACATGGCTTGCCTGATATATCCGTACACGAAGGGTACGGAAGATTGCTGACCATGCTTGTAAGTATGTCAGGGGGCAAGGATGTACTGGAGATTGGAGCCCTAGGCGGTTATAGCGGCTGCTGTCTGCTTCGCGGAATGCCGTCAGACGGCAAGCTGGTATCGCTTGAATTGCGTCAGGATTATGCGGATATTGCAAAGAACAACTTGACAGAAGCAGGATATGGAAGTCAAGTGGAATATAGAGTCGGTGAAGCGATGAACGCGTTAGCTGAGCTGGAGAAGGAGCAAGCGAAATTTGACTTCTTCTTTATTGATGCGGACAAAGGGAACTACCCGAACTACTTGGAGTATGCGATACGGTTGGCTAGACCGGGCGCCATTATTGCGGGAGATAACTTGATGCTGCGGGGACGCACCCTTGATGAATCCAAGCAAGGGCCAGCTGTACAGGCTATGCGTCTCTTCAATGAGAGAATTGCTCAGGATGAGCGCCTGATCAGCACGCTGCTGCCTGCCTATGACGGCTTGGCGCTCGCGATTGTTCGATAACCGTAATTTGGTGTATGAATTCCGCAGCCGAAGCCCTAAAATCATGCGTGAAGCCGTTCCTTCTTATGTTATAATATGTGACAGCAATTAGACTATGAAGGATGGATCATGATATGAAATCGGGAGAACAATGGACGTCCAAGCTTGGATTCATACTGGCTTCTGCCGGAGCCGCTATTGGTCTCGGAGCTATATGGAAGTTTCCGAATGTAGTCGCAACGAGCGGCGGAGGAGCCTTCTTTCTTGTATTTATCTTGTTTACATTCGGTATCGGTCTTCCGCTGCTCCTTGCCGAATTTCTTATCGGTCGTGGAACAGGCAAGGAAGCCGTGTCCGCTTATCGGGATCTGGCGCCAAACAGCCGTTGGCACTGGGTCGGATATCTCGGAATGGCAACATGCTCGCTGCTGCTCTCCTTTTATAGTGTAGTAGGCGGGTGGATTGTCCTGTATTTCCTTCGTTCGGTAAGTGGTACATTGCTGGAGAACGGACGAGATTACGGGCAACTATTCTCGCAAACCTCAGCAGATCCGTGGTTTGCGGTACTGTCACAGGGCGCCTTTATGATGTTGACGATAATCGTCGTGTCCAAAGGGGTTACGGCGGGCATCGAGCGTGCAAGCCGTATATTAATGCCAGGATTGTTCGTGTTGTTCCTGGTGCTGATTGTGCGTTCCTTGACGCTGCCTGGAATGTATGAAGGTATTGTATACTTTTTGAAGCCTGATTTCAGCAAGCTATCCTCGGAAGCGTTGCTGAATGCACTGGGGCAGTCGTTCTTCTGCTTGAGCGTAGGCGGATCTTGTATGGTGACCTACAGCTCCTATTTGAAGAAGGGGGAATCGCTTGGCAAGCCTGCACTGTCTGTCGTTGGCTTAAATGTGATGACCTCATTCATGGCGGGAATCGCCATCTTCCCTGCATTGTTCGCGTTGGGGATGAAGCCAGTGGATGGGCCTGGGTTGCTGTTCGTGACTTTGCCAAATGTATTTGAGCAGCTTCCGTACGGCAGTATATTTATAGCGGTCTTCCTCGCTTTGTTCCTGTTCGCAACACTAACATCAGCGTTCTCGCTGCTTGAGATCGTTGTCGCTGCCTTCTCGCATCATGATGCGGTACGTAGAAAGCGAATGTGCTGGTTGTTTGGCACGATTATTTACTTGCTCGGCGTGCCATCTGCACTGTCGTTCGGAATAGGCAGCGAGCTGACATGGTTGAACAAGAATGTATTCGAGTGGGCAGACTTCGCGGTAACGAATGTGATGCTTCCACTAGGGGTACTGCTTATTTCCTTATTTGTCGGCTTCCGATACCCTCGGGAGCGATTGAAGGAAGAATGGAGCACAATGCCATCAATGTGGCATAAGGGTCTAATGTTATATGTAGTGCTGCTGCGCTACGTTTTGCCAATTATCGTAGGTATTGTGTTTTTGCACGGAATGAATTGGCTTCCGTTCTAAGTACTACAATCACAGATTAGGCAACAAGCAAGTTGAGATGATGACAACGAGAAAGAACGGTTGCAGGAGGAATTCATGAAGGGTAATGAGCAATGGACTTCGAAGATTGGATTTATATTGGCCTCGGCGGGATCGGCCATTGGTCTCGGAGCGATATGGAAGTTCCCGAATGTCGTCGCCACTAGCGGTGGCGGGGCATTTTTACTTCTGTTTCTTATTTTTACATTAGGCATTGGCTTGCCGCTGCTTATTGCAGAATTTGTGATCGGTCGTGGAACAGGCAAGGAAGCAATCGGTGCATATAAAGAAATTGCGCCAGGCACGCGTTGGCATTGGACAGGATATTTAGGGATGGGAACTTGTTTCCTGCTGCTCTCCTTCTACAGTGTAGTAGGAGGCTGGATTCTACTGTATTTGGCCCGTGGTATTGTAGGGGGATTGCTCGTAGAAGGCAGAAATTATGATGAGCTGTTTGCGCAGACAGTCTCCAATCCATGGACTGCAGTCATGGCGCAGCTATCCTTCATGCTGATTACGATTGTCGTCGTCGGTCAAGGGATTAAGTCAGGCATTGAGCGAGCAAGCCGCATCTTGATGCCCGGACTGTTCATCCTATTTCTTGTCCTTATTCTTCGATCGCTGACACTTCCGGGTATGACTGAAGGGCTTGAGTACTTCCTTATGCCTGACTTCAGCAAGCTAACCGGACAAGCTATTCTGAATGCGCTGGGACAGTCCTTCTTCTGCCTCAGTGTCGGTGTATCTGTTATGGTCACATACAGCTCTTACCTGAACAAGAAGGAGTCGTTGGTGAAATCTGCGACGTCGGTCGTTAGCTTGAACGTGTTGACTTCGATAATGGCGGGAATCGCGATTTTCCCAGCGTTGTTCGCATTGGGTATGAAGCCGCAGGAAGGTCCAGGTCTGCTGTTTGGCACGCTTCCAGCACTGTTCGAGCAAATGCCTTACGGCGGAATTTTTATTACGTTATTCTTGGCACTATTCTTATTCGCGGCATTGACTTCCGCATTTTCGATGTTGGAAATCTTGGTGTCGGGCTTCTCGCGCGGGAATAAAATCAATCGGAAACGACTAAGTGTGCTGTTCGGTATCTTGATCTTTTTGGCTGGTGTACCTTCTGCGTTGTCCTTCGGTGTACTGTCCGAAGTTCAGCTATTCGGCTTGACGATCTTCGAAGCTGCTGACTACGCAGTAACGAATATTTTGATGCCGCTCGGCGTACTGTTAATCGCATTATTCGTCGGCTATCGATTCCCTAAGGATCGGTTGAAGGAGGAGTTCCGTACAGAAGCAGCATGGTGGCAGAAGGGGCTTGCCCTATATGTGATGCTGTTGCGCTATGTCATTCCGATTGTCATTTTGCTCGTATTCTTGAACCTGCTGCACATTGTATAAGAAATCATATTAAATAGAACATACAACCCTCCGGCCTACATGCCGGAGGGTTGTTCATATATGTGTTAAATGAGACCAATTGCTTGCAGTCCATTCCGAATTCCGTCTTCATTATTTGAGGATGTCACATAATTAGCATGCATCTGAATATCATCGGATGCGTTCCCCATCGCCACACCAGTGCCAACGAATTGTAGCATTTCGATATCGTTCGTACCATCGCCAAAAGCATAGCAATGCTCCCGAGAAAATCCGGCATGCTCAATCATCTTTTGCAGCCCAACAGCTTTTGTTGTATTGGCATGTAGAAAGTCTACTGCGTGGGTATGCCAGCGATGCTGCTGATAATCAGGGAAGTGCGCGGCGTATTCCATTCCATCCTGCTCATTGCAGAATAGTAAGATTTGGTACACGGGCTTATTCGAATCACTGACCTGTCGAATTGGTAGTCGCTCAATTTGGAACTGCTTCAGCGCCTCGGTAAATGTATTATGCTTCATGGACTTCTGCATGGCATCTGCCTGCAAGTAGACGAGAGGATGGTTGCGCTCGTCAGCCATTGTGGTCAATCGGTCAACTTCAGCAGCTGGAATCGGATTATCATGGATAACCTGTCCTTCAAAGACGACATACTGTCCGTTCATGGACACGAAGGATTGGATATTGAGCTCCTCGCATACCCACTTGAAGGATGCTGGACAGCGGCCGGTTGCAATCGCTGTATATATGCCGGACTGCTGGAGCTGCGTGATAGCCTGCTTCGTAGAAGGATCGATCCGCTTCTGTTCATTCAATAATGTTCCGTCTATGTCAAAAAATACGATGCTTCTTGTCATCATTTCTCTCTCCTTCTTCATGCTGCTCGGCTGCGAGCCGTTCTGCCGTAACGCCCACTTCCATGAGACGAAGCAATGCTGTACGTGTTTCATCACATGCATCGGTTACGCCAGCAGATAACGGCTACAGCTATAACGTAACAGATGAAATGCATTTCATAGCAAGCTTTTTTACTTTTTTTCAGACAACGGTTACCATGCGTTATAATAAAGAGTGCGATGGATGAATGAGGGGGATTACGTATATGGCGAATATTAAGCAGATTGCGGAGCTATCGGGGGTATCCGTCACCACGGTATCCCGTGTATTGAACAATCATCCCTATGTGAGTCAGGAGAAGCGTGAGGCCGTCATGCAGGTGGTCGAGCAGCTTGATTACAGTCAAAATTTCAATGCGGTTCATCTAGTCAAAGGGAGAACACAGATGATTGGCATCCTCCTTCCGTGCATGGATATGCCTTTCTTCTCCAGTTTCATGACGGGATTGGCAGATGAAGCGCTGAAACATAAATATAACCTCGTATTTTTTCAAACGGATTATAACGAGGAGGAAGAGCTGCGTGCGCTTCATATGTTGAAGCGTAGACAAATTGATGGACTGATTATTGTATCGAAGGATTTATCATGGGATACGATTGAGGAGTACGCACACTATGGGCCGATTGTGTCGTTAGAGCATGCTGGCAATCGCCCGATCACCTCGATCAGCTTCGATTACTATGGTAGCTACAGCTATGCCATGCGCTATCTAATCGATAAAGGTCATCGACATATCGGGATATCAGTCTGCAGGGAGTATAGCTACAATAGTTCAATCCGCTTGCAGGCCTATATGGATGCTCTGCGGGATGTTGGTGTAACTCCCCAAGAGGATTGGATGTTCTATCGAAGCAGTAACATACAGCATGGAGCTGAGGTGCTTCAGAGGTGGATTGCCATGGACAATCGTCCGACCGCTATTATTGCTTCTGGCGATGAAGTTGCGGCTGGGATTATATTGGAGGGGCGGAAGCAGGACATCTATGTGCCTGAACATCTGTCCTTGATAAGTTGTGAGAACTTCCCTATGGCGGCTGTAATCGGAGTAACTTCGATTGATTATCGCAACGAGGAGGCTGGTGCTGCCATGTTCCAGGCTTGCTATACCCGCATTATGCAGCCAGAAGCGATGCCGGAGCAGCATATTATGCGTTTTGAGTTCGTAGAGCGAAGCTCGGTGGCGAGTCTAATATAGAACAAGACCCAGGGCATCCCTGGGTCTTGTTGGCGATATTCTCGTTATGTCTGAAGCCTACTGAGGTAACCGGCATGCTGCTGTGACCTATTCTTGAACTGCTTATGAACGACTATTCAAATGGAACACGTGCTTCGCTAACACTACGGACGGACTTGTGCACGTGTACTGCCGTACAACGAGAAGCGAGTCCACACAGTATTGATAAGCAATAACGCTCCCGACATAATAAAGATTCCCTCTATCCCGATCACGCCGGAGACCAATCCTCCGACGATTGGCCCAACCATATTGCCTAGTGCCAGTGTACTGCTGTTGAAGCTGTAAGCTCGGCTTTCCATTCCGTCAGGCGTATATTTGCGAATAAGCGAGTTGACGGAAGGGAGAAGACCTCCCATAAATATGCCAAGCACGAATCGTACGGCAGCAAGCTGCCATACTTGATTGACGAATGCCTGAGGGATTAAGGAGCAGGCTGCACCAATAAGACAGACAGTCAGGATTCGATGCGACCCGATCCTATCACTAAGCTTCCCGAGTATCGGTGAGCATATCATATTGGATAGCCCGGTAACCGCACTGACTATGCCCGCAAGCAGCGCAAGATCTTTCTGTGACCCATGCAGCTCTTGTACATAGAGCGGAAGCAGCGACATCGGGCTGAGCATTGCAAATTGAAGTAGGAAGGTTACAGCCAATAACGACTTCAATTGCGGGATGCGAGCCAATTCCTTGAAGCCCTCTAGTACAGACTTTTCGGCTGCGTCGGTTGCCTTCTCGCGGTCGAATGATTCCTTCACCATGAACATCGTCAGCAAGGTCGCGAGGAAGAGCAAGGTGCCTGTAATGTAGAAGATAGGGCGATATCCGACCCAATCGGCTAGAACGCCGCCAATCAGTGGACCCAAGATAGATCCGGCAACGACGCCGGATTGAAGCACACCCATCGCGAAGCCCATTCGTTCCTTCGGTGTCGTTGACGATACGAGGGCAACGGCGGCAGGGTTGAACCCGGAAATGGTTCCGTTCAGCATGCGCAGCAGCAAGAGGTGCCAAGGCGTCTGCGCTAGCCCCATTAACGCGGTTACTGCTGCCATCCCGAATCCAGAGCGGAGCAGCATTACTTTACGACCGTACTTGTCGGCAAATTTTCCCCAGATTGGCTGGAAGATGAATGAAGTGAAGAAGTTCGCAGCAAATATAAATCCCGACCAGAGTGCGATTTGATGGGTATCGGTTAGCCCGATATCATGCTGCAAATATAAAGCGAGAAACGGTGTTACCATGGTCATTCCCGCCATGGCAAGAAATGAACCGAACCATAAAATGATGAGATTCAGTTTCCATTGCTGCATATATCCTGTTCACCACTTTCTTAGGTCACGGTCCGTCCGATGTGCCAGCAACTGGTATCAGTATACCATATTGTACTATAACAATGTTGTCATATTGAAAGGTGTCATGCCAATCAATCTTACACCTCGTTAAATTTCGTGAATCTCACTGTGCACCGTATGTTGGATTTCGCAAA
>NZ_JMDX01000198.1:0-10776 GCF_000935845.1 Paenibacillus sp. E194 | reverse complement strand
ATAGACATTCATTGGTCGTACGAGATAAGTAGTTCAGATTCTCGTTGAAGCTGAATTCCTTAGGAACCTCCAACCGCGTCCGATTATTCTTGTGTTCCATCGTCATGTTATCCCTCCCTGCACGAGAAATATCTCCTAATTATAGTTGTATCATACTTCCGAATCACATTGATTTCGAAATATTGCGTTTCCATTCTGATTCGCGTACATAGCCCCGTCTATCAGGTTATACTGGAAGAGGAGGTGAAGTTCTATGCGAGAGAGGAACGAACCTATTCGGTTCACAGTCTTGTCTGGAGATGGGGGGAAGCAAACCATCATGTTAGGTATAGCGACAGATGAACAGTGGCAAGCCATCTTAGGGAATGATTCATCCTACGATCACCACTTCATCTATGCAGTGAAGACAACAGGGATCTTCTGCAGACCCTCATGCAAGTCAAGACCTCCAATCAGAGCGAACATATGTATATTTCAGAATGCGGAACATGCACAGAAGGCTGGATTTCGCCCGTGCAAACGGTGCAAGCCATCAGGAGAACGCATGCCGGATCAGGAGTGGGTCGCTCAGATCGTACAATGCATTCACAGCCGTTACACGGAGTCATTGACGCTTCAATCACTCGCCGAATTTTGTCACGGCAGTCCTTATCACTTACAGCGTACATTTAAGCGGATAATGGGGGTATCTCCGATGGAATATGTTCAGCGTACGCGCATGCATCATGCCAAGCATCTACTTATTCATTCCATGTATCCCGTTGCGGACATAGCACAGACAGTAGGGCTTTCGAATACCCCGTATTTTATCACCTTGTTCAAAAAGATGACAGGACATACACCGGCAGCCTATCGAATGCGCGAACGGAATATAGATCAGGATGAGATAAGCGGAGGAGAGAACAATCATGGGAACTGAGTACCTCAATATATATTGGTCATTGTTGCAAAATGATGAATGGCAGCTGTATATTGCTGCTTCAGAACGCGGTTTATGTTATATTAGCGGGCAGAATGAATCATTTGAACAGCTTAATCAATGGGCAGAGCGGCACTATCCGGCTGCTGGTCTAGTACGTGCTGATGAACGTATGCGTCCATTTGTTACGGAAGTAGCGGAATATTTGGCAGGGCGTCGTACGGAATTCGCTGTGCCGCTGGATATTCAGGGCACTCGGTTCCAATGTGAAGTATGGGAAGCACTGTGTGCAATACCCTACGGAGAAACTCGAACTTATTCTGAAATCGCGGAACAGGTAATGAAACCGAAGGCCGCGCGAGCCGTTGGCAGTGCAATCGGGGCGAATCCTATTCTGATTACGGTGCCCTGCCATCGTGTCATTGGCAAGGATGGTTCTATAACGGGCTATCGAGGTGGGCTTGAGATGAAGAGGCGTCTTCTGCACGTTGAACAACGGCCTGCGATCAAGTCATGACGTAGAAGGCTGATAAAGATTGATCGCTGGCGAAGGGAGGAGTGAGGCGATTGATTGACTTGCAATTTACTACACCGAAAACGCTGCTGAACAAAGGTACCGGATTCCTAGCCGACTATTCCCATACACTGAACCCATATACCGGGTGCTCATTCGCCTGCTCTTATTGTTATGTGCGACAAATGCCAGTGGCTAAGTTCCGCAAGGCGGCATGGGGCAGCTGGATTGATATTAAACAGCAGGCGGCAGTGGTGCTGCGCAAAGAACTGCGCCGAGCGAAGACGAAGGGCAAAGTCACTATCTTCATGTCATCGAGTACTGATCCCTATCAGCCGATCGAATATAAGGAACAGGTAACGCGTTCGCTGCTGGAGGTTATGGCTGATGAGCAGCCTGATTTCCTATTGGTGCAAACACGCAGTCCACTTGTTCAGCTGGATATCGATCTGCTGCAGCAGATGAAGGACAAGGTGCGCGTAAGTATGACGATTGAGACCGATAGGGAAGAAATTCGCAAGCATTTCTCACCTGGAGCACCGCCAATTGCAGCTAGATTGAGAGCTTTGGAACAATTGCGTCTGTCAGGTGTTCCGACGCAGGCAACGATTGCCCCTGTTCTTCCAAGCAGTGAATCGTTTCCACAGAAGCTGGCAGGGCTGACGAATCGAATTTGCATCGATGATTTCGTTATGGGTGATGGTAGCGGGGGAGCTAGAACGAGACAATTGGGAATATTGAGATTGTACGAGGAGCTCGGTTTAGAAGAATGGTACGAGCCAGATGCATATCGGCTCGTGTATGATCGGTTCAGCCGCGTGTTTGCTCCCGATCAACTTCATATAAGCCAGAAGGGCTTTGCCCCAGCGTAGATATCGATAATATAGACAGCAAAGCCAGTGAATACAGATAGCAAATGCATGAATTAATGTAGGTACTTTATAGACTGTATATACGCACGCACAGAAGGATAGACAGCGTAGGAAGTTGGGCAGTTTGCCAACTCCGAACGCTGTCTTATTTTTTGTTTATATACAAAAGGAATAGGATACGTTATTGTTTATATGACTAAACATACTATAATAGTCATAAAAATGGAAACATAAACAGGAGCGTGAAGCAAATGGCACAGGTTCATGTACAAGGTTGGGTGGCAGCAGGATTTGAAGAAGTTGAAGAGGAGTTCGCATGGAACTTTACGAAGCGCAAAGAAACGGGTGCAGCATGTGCCGTATATATACAGGGCAAGAAGGTTGTGGATTTATGGGGCGGGGTATCAGATCCTTATAGCAGAACATTATGGCAAGAGCATACGATGGTACCGGTATTTTCAAGCACGAAGGGCTTTGCAGCTCTGGCAGGGGCACTTGCGGTATCTCAGGGGCTGCTTGATTATGATGAGCAAGTTAGTGCCTATTGGCCCGAATTCGCCGTTCATGGCAAAGAACGCATCACAGTTAGGCAGTTGTTGTCGCATCAAGCTGGACTGAGCACGGTAGATACATTACAATTGGAGAAGTTTGCAGATTTAGATACTGCACAAGTTGCCAATAAGCTTGCGAACGCAAGGCCGGAATGGACACCAGGCGTGAAGCATGGCTACCACGCTTGGACAGTTGGTTGGTATATCGGTGAGCTCATACGCCGAGTAGACCCAAGAGGAAGAAGCTTGGGCCGTTTTTTCCACGAGGAGATTGCGAGTTCGCTTGATGCGGAATTCTATATTGGTCTTCCTGCTTCGGTGCCAGATACAAGACTGGCTCAGGTGAGAGGCATTAACAGCCCAGCTCAAATCTTGAAGCATATTCATGAGATTCCTTTCTCCATGCTGCTGGGCTTCCTCAACCCCCGCTCGTTAACAGCGCGGAGCATGGTTGATCCGAGGCGGCTAGTTGCGAATGAGAACTTCAACCGTCGAGAGATGCTGGAGATCGAATTTCCATCCGGCAATGGAATTGGCGAGGTACGCGCAATGGCTGGCATATATGGTGAATTTGCTGCGGGAGGCAAGAAGCTGAACTTGTCCAAATCGGTGCTGCGAACGCTAGAGGCTCCACCGGAGCTGCCATTATCAGGGGCCTATGACCATGTGAATCGGACCAAGCTGGCTTATTCCGTCGGATTCTGGAAGCCAATTGAAGGGCATACATTCGGCAGCAGCCACCGGGCATACGGACATCCGGGAGCCGGAGGTTCCTTCTGCTATGCAGACCCAGACTATGAGCTGGGTTATGCCTACGGGTTAAATGAGATAGGCGGGTATATGGACAATAATCCGCGTGAGAATGCGGTGCGCCAGGCGGTATATCGCTGCCTGAAGTAAAGGAGAGAGTCATTATTCCGAAGTTTAGTGAGATGGAAAGAGAAGCGGTTCGTACATGCCTAATGTCCACAGGCAAGGAACTGTTCACTCAATATGGACTGAAAAAAACGAGTGTTGATGAAATTGTAAAGGCATGCGGCATCGCCAAGGGATCATTTTATGCTTTTTTCCAGTCGAAGGAAGAACTGTATTATACCATCATGCAAGAAGAAGAATCGTTCAAGGATCAGAAGATTCGAGAAATGCTGAACAGTGAACGATCTCCGAAGGAACTGCTGAAGGGCCTGTTCGACTTGTCATTTGAGATGCTGGAGACAAATCCGTTCCTGAAACGAGTTCAACAACGAGACGAATACGAATTGCTAATCAGAAAATTGCCTAAAGATAAGTTGGAAGAACATATTCAAGCTGACAATCGAGCTGGTGCCGAGCTGATTAAGCAGTGGCAGGAGAAGCAGGTCATCATTGATGAAGACCCAGAAGTCATTATCGGTTTACTGCGCTCGGTTATGCTGCTGTCATTGCACAGAGAGGAAATCGGAGATAAGTTCGATCAGGTCAAGGAACTGCTGCTTGAATGTGTGACGGAGGGACTGCTTCGCAAATAACAGGAACACAGCTTCATAAGCTTACCATCAAAGTTGTACTGCTGATCAGAAGGCGGTGCAACTTTTTTATTAGGCAATGTCCCTTTTGTGTGAGTTTAAGTGTTGTATAAGTGAGGGAACCAGAACCCGTTATTTCGATACTGCTCACGTCTGCTAGGTAACAAGCATGAAGCAGAGGATGCAGTTCAGGACATATTTGTGAGAGCCTACGAGAAACTTCATTTGTATAAGCCAAATGTATTGTTCTCTTCTTGGCTATACAAGATTGCTTACCATTATTGCCTCAATCTAATTCGCAAGCGCAACATCCACCAAAAATTCAAATGGTGGTTTACACATGAGTTGACAACGGAGAGTGCTGAAGAGACCGTCGGGAAGTCATTATTTGATGAGCCGCTTCATTCCGCATTGAAGCAACTTAGCGTGGAGGAACGGAACTAATTGGTTCTTCGCGTATTTGAGGAAAAGTCCTTTGCAGAGATCGGAGAGATTCTGAACAAAAGCACGGAGACAGTGAAGAAACGGTTTGGACGTACTAGAATCAAATTGCAGCAGTTCATGACTGAAGAAGGGGGGCGGGTTCGATGGAGCGAATCAGATCTATTATCGAAGATGAAGAAATAAGACAATATGAGCGAGAACTTGATACTGAACTGAAGATCGACATTCGCGAACCCGTTATGCAGCGCATTGCAAGTTTACACATACATAGGAAACCCATGAATCGTTCAAGAGCAAAATTTCGTAGAAAGACGATTATTGTTCTTGCCTCCATCATTGTTGCGTTAACCTCTATTTCGGGATATGCGGCATCTAAAATTATTCAAATTATCAATTCCAAAGGGGATGTTGTTGTTGAGACGAAAGAAATGAATTACACTCCAGGTGATATTCGCATACATAAGACACTTAAGGAATATGGAGAGATGGTGAAAGCTCAATTAAAGCCGGGGGAATGGGCTGCTTATTATGTTGAAGATAAACAGTTTACTCATTTGACTGTAATGAATAGAGTGAATTTTGAATATAATCCGATCGTTCATACTAATTATGATCGTTTGCAACAGGAGATCAAGGATAAAGCTGGAGTGTCTGCCGTCGATATAGCAAATGCTCCAACAGAGTTAAAGTTTGAGTCAGGATGGGTTTTTCCGAGTGTATATCCATTTAACGAAATAAAAGGATTAGCAGAACAATTTGAGAAACAAGCAAAACAGGCAATAAGAGAAGAAAAAAATCAAAAATTGTTTATTAAACCTCTTGCTTGGAAAGAAGTAGGCAGCTCACGAGCGAACTTTAATTACGATGGAAATCAACTAAAGTTGATAGGTTTTTACCATACTCAATCGCGAGTGGTTTCGCAAAACACTTCAGAAGTTGCCGTTTCGAAAGTAAAGCTGAACGGGATGGAAGTTCTGTACAAAGAAAATGTACAAGGGAAAAATGACAGCTTCAAGCATCAAGTGGGATGGATGCGGGAGGGTGAAAATACCTATTATATGTTGTATGATGAAGCGGAAAGCAAACTATCCAAAACCGAATTTATTGAGATTGCGAAAAGTATGGTAGGAAAATAGTCATGCTTGAAAGCGGCCCGAGTGGCCGTTAAAAAACGGATCTATTCCGTCCCTTTTTGCTTGTGCCAAGTGTTATACATAGTGAGAGTCAGGTGAGTCAGTTCATTTGGTTCCACGATATGCTTCGAAAACAAAGGGAAGAAAGGGATGGACAAATCATGAAATCAAAATCATTTCTAATTACCATGTGCGCCGTTCTTGCGATGTCAATGAGTATAAGTCAAGTGGTGACGGCAAAGGAAGCTTCTGCAGCTAAGGGAGCATCCACGAAGAAATTGGAGTCACAGAAAAAAGCAGAAGCCAAGCCAAATGGAGAGCTTACAATCAAGGATGGAGAGCTTTATGCTACGTATACAAGCAAGGATAACTCCATTAATTTTAGTTTCAGAACAATAACAGGGGAAACTTATGAGGAGTTTCTCAAACAAGTTGTTCAGTATAAAGCTCCAAAGTTTACGGAGCTAGCTTTCTTGCCTGAAGGCTATGGGTTTATCAAAAGCGAAATCACTCCTCCATACCCTGATTTTTTCAGCGAGGCATATCGGGAGCTTCTAGTCCAAATGAAGAAGGAAGCTAAAGGGAAAAAAGAGTATCAAAAGAAGCTGAACTGGAAGGAAGCCGGGCAGGCAGGAGTCATGTATACGAAGGATTCGGACTTCATCTTCTTGACAGTGACAAGAATTCAACCTCTGACCATCGAAAAATCACCCGCTGCTCCTGCTGGCGGAAAACTGGAGAAGGTGAGTGTAAGTGGATTAGATGCGATGTATATGACAGGGAGCAATGCACTATATTCGAATGAACTGATGTGGCAAGTCAAAGAGAAGAAGCTTGAATATCGGATTTCTACGAATAAGCAAAGCCAATTAACGAAGGAAGAACTTATTCAGATCGCAGAAAGTTGGAATGCTGCAAATTAACGGTTGCCCCTGGGATTTCAGGAACATATAAGAAAGCCCTAGACGATGTCTTAGGGCTTTCTTGCATGCACATGTTGCGTCTTGCTTTTACAGCAGTTTGTCAGCGAAAGGAGTAATAAGCTGTAATTTCACACGTTCTCGAAGCTCCTGCATATGACTAACGAGGGACGCACGATTTTCTTGAATGTAGCTTGCTTTTTCTATTAATGCTGTCTCCAAGTAATCGGCATGAGTTGGTATGATAATAGATGGGAGACTCATAGAATGTACAAAGTCATACGATTTGAACCGGTAGCCCAAGCAGATGAATGGGATTCCAGCAGCAGCGGATAATACGTTGGCGTGTAGTTTCAGGTTGACAGTGAAGTCGAATCTTTGTACTAGTTTTAAATAGGAGTCAAGGGAATGAATCTCTTGATCGAATACGACATGGTCTGGGAATCCGATTTTTGCTGCAAACGTTTGGCGGCTTCACGGTCTGGTCCCCACACCACATAAATATAGATCTTGTATCCCTCTCGAATCCAGCGCTGCGCCGCATAGGCAAGTTCATCTTCTACCACGGATTCATTGCGTCCATAGATGCGATCATAAGACGTTCCCCAGTTCAGACCGATCCAGCGTTCACCAGTTTGTCTCACACCTGCATGGTCTGAAGTAGGGAGTGGGGCCAACATGGCGGGATCCCCGCTAATGGATACACGATCCATTTGTACACCGTTGTTGGACAAGTATTCGTAAGTCCATGGACCTCGAATGCCGCAATAAGACGCGTTGCTGATAACCTCCTGCAGCATTGTGCGATATTCGGCACTATCAGCTGAAGGTTCAGGGCTTAAGGAGCGGTCATCATTGATCATCAGTCTACTGAGTCGATCATGCCCGCTGCCCCAGATAATTGTTGTTTTGTTCTTCTTGGCAGCGTGATACATAATATCAACATACCCTGGTATAAGAAGAGAACCTCCGCCAAGCACTACGGTGTCATAAGGGGAGATATCGTTCACATCAACACCAGGCAATGAAGGGATAATTTCGTACTTATCCGGTTCCAAATATGCCTGTGACATGTTCTGGAACATGCTCCACATCCATTCATCCCCGAAATTGTTGTAGCCAATCCACCCCAGATATAGTATTTTCCTCATTTGTGTTGCACCTCCTCTTGGCCGGCTTGCAGGATTACATGTCGATAGAGTTCTTCCAACTGATTCACGATTTTGTGAATATCGAAATGCTCTAACGTCCACTTACGGCCCTGTAACCCGGTCTTGCGCAAGGATGCTTTATTAGCCAAAGTCTCGCGCAGTTCATTCGCGATTAATTCTTCGGACGGCTTACAGATGGAAGCATGGTCACCGAAATATTGCTTCCATGCCTGTTCATATGTTGATGGCGTGACAAGCCCGAAGTAACCGTGGTTGCCGATAGCAATTACCGGCTTGCCGCAGGCCATTGCCTCCAAAGCTACTCTCCCTGTGCCGACGACAATATCGGCGAGACTTAGATAATCGCGTATCTTTTTCTGACTTCCTACCATGTGAATGAACGGTTGTCCAATTTCAGATTCGATGCTTTTGGACAATTCACGAATTTCGTGATATTGATGCCCATCTCCGACGATGACGATATTCAGTTGAGAACGTCCTTCCAAGCGCAGTCTTCTCGCGGCCCAGATGAGCATTGTGCACACATAAGCCTTGTCCCATGACAACCTGCTGGCGTACACGATGGTGTCTGCATGATCCGGTATACCGAGACGGCTTCGTAAAGAGGAGGAATCCACTTCGATGAACTCGTCCGGATTTACTCCATTTGGGATTAGCTCGGATTGAATATTCATGCTCTCCAAAAATTGCTTCACTGGATGGCTTACACTAATGACAGCGTCACTATATTGATTCATGCTAGTCAATTGATCTTCAGGATAGTAAGTGCCATGAGCGGTAAATACAACGGGAATTCCTAGCTCTTTTGCTGCCATTGCGGCGTATAGGCCAGACGGTGACTGGTGAACGTGAACGACGTTGATTTTCTGGGTTTTCATGATTTGCTTTAATGAGGAGATGATTTTTGGCAGCATGTGGTTCTGCAAATGAAGAAGTGTTCCTGGCGATAAATCAACAGCGTGAATCTGACATCCTGCTCGTGCATAAGCCTCATACATATTGCCGCTGGCGCCGGCGTATATCGAGTGAATTCCACGCTTTTTTAGGGCTTTAACAATGCTAAGCACATGCGTCTCTGTACCTCCGACGGCTAAGCTGTCCATCACCATCATCACACGTATACGATTAGGATTCATTCGATGGATCCTGCTTTTTTGAAAAATATTTTCGAGAGCGTTGTTTTGGGTGACTGCGGTAGTAATAGAGAACGTCGGGGATATTTTCAATATTCAAATGGTTAGGATCCAGAGAACGGGCAATAAAATCATAATCTTCCGCGCCTTTTATACGTCTTGTGTGACCGCCTATACGATCGAACAGAGCGCCGCGCATCATGATTGTGCCATGACATACACAGTGCCCTCCCTTTCGATAGGTTGTGCGGATATGCTCTCCATAGCGAAGCCACTTTGGGATTGTAACGACCTCGTTCGGGTCATGTTCGAACACGTGATAGTTTGTGCCTAGCAATTCAATATTTTGATGAGCTTCAAGATAGTTGATTTGCTTTTCCAGCCGCTGCAAATGGGAGATATCGTCGGAGTCTTGGATTGCAATATACTCTCCCTTCGCCATATAGAATCCAATGGTCATTGCTCCTGCATACCCAATATTCCGGGGAAGTGCCATTGTAAATATCGAATTATGATTGGGTAAGTTTATGCGATTATCGAGTAGCCAAGCTTGTGTCTGTTGGATGGAATCATCGGTCGAGCCATCATCAATCAGGATGATTTCCCAATTTGTATACGTCTGCTGCAAAATGCCGTTTAGGCATTCCTGCAAATAAGCTGCACGGTTGTAATTGGGAATTACCACACTGACAAGTCCTTTAATTCGAGAATAAGTCATATTTATACCACTCCAAATTCAGAATTCAGTATGAAATTAAATAATACGAATGTAAGAGATAGATTTTAAAGGGAAAACAGCGTATTGGCCATTTTCATACCCAGATATGCTAGATGTGCGCAGCGTTAGCTTCGTCTCATCGACAGAAATGAGAGTGCCAGTCGTAGTTTCCAACGAAGTAGCGACTTGCAGATTAGAACCGATTAAGGGTCTAAGCTTGTCTATCATGTTCATCACCTCCTTTCATGAGACTAACCAGCTTGCAGAGAGATCGCATTGGCCAGCTGGACAATAACGACCATGTCCTCCGACTCCATAATTTCAACATAATCGTTTCCGACTTCTGTGATTATCCCTTCTACGATTCCAGCCGGTGTATTTATGGACACATTCCGATTCACATACCTCTCAATCATTTCCTGAAGTGGAGAGGAGGGAGGATGTGGCGTGTTCAGTTTTTCCATTTCCTGTTTGACTTCAGCTTTGAGTCTTTTGAAGATGGGATTATCCTCATTTGGATTACTAAGCAGTGAATCATGCACTGCTTGTTTGACAATATTGCTAATTCCTTCGAGCAATGCTTGCAGCTCTTTCTCATTTGCTCTGAACCACATAAGCGTCTCACCTGATTTCTTCATTTTTCGATAAAATATGATACATTTTATACGTTTCCTAGCTGATTTGATTGAGCAGATATACGAAATCTATGAAAATGTTTGTTTATATGGAAGCAATTATCATGTAAAGTTTCAATTTATTAACAATTTCAGAGACAGTTTTGTCTTTAATTTTGAAATAGAGAAGGAAGATAAATAGGAAGAGTTGACTTTCTTTATGGTTGTAACTATAATAGTTACATCGAACGAATTATTTTTGTTAATGGTGTAACTACAGT
>NZ_JMDX01000197.1:0-10838 GCF_000935845.1 Paenibacillus sp. E194 | reverse complement strand
AACTATATTCTAACGGTGAGCCTGGTACATGATGACACTTAATTTTTGAACGTAATTTCACCCACCTGCGTGAAAATGTTGAGCGTTGCACTTTCGGATTGAGCCTTACCAACATATCCATGGAGTTCTTCGGCTACAATCTTTGTGGTATTTGTTTCTTTTTCAAGAGCAACCTGATTATCGATAGTTCCTATTTTTGTTGATAGATTTACATATAGAGGTGCTGGTTGATCAGGCAGAGCGAATTCGACGCTACCAACGTCAGTAGATATGTTACTGCTTTCCATACCAATTACATCCGTTACAGTAACGTCGCCGGTACCGCTGCTCACATTTAAGTGTTGGACCGACAATTCTGACTCAACGGATATGTTGCCAACTTCATTATCTATCTCAAGAGATTTGAATTCTTTATAAGGAAGACGAATCGTTAAAGATGGCAATGGCTCCGTATTTATAATCTTTAGTTTATTTTTAAGTAGAATCTGTAATGTTCCATCTTGGATCGACGTAGTCACGTTGGTATCCATTCCTTGTGAATTGCCCTTGGATACTTCCAATTCTGCTTGATTGATTTGTTTGTCGCCTATGACAGTAATGATAGCAGCGTTACTCTGAATTTTTAGGGAATGAATGTTATTTACGTCTATTTGAGAAATATCCCCTTTTACTGTATTCGAGACATTTCTAATGTCCGATGTTTCTGAATTTACATTTGTGTTTGTCGATATTGAAGAGTTTTGTTGGGACGAACTTGGTGTACTAATGGCGGATGATTCTTTCGTACATCCGGCGAGTCCGATACTGGCAGCGGCCAGGAGAATCATAGCTAACTTCTTATTGTTGTTCAAAGTTTATCTTCCTTTCTTCCCATTGGATTAAAAATATCAAATATACTTTTTCTTCATATTCATATTGACATTCGAGACGACTACCTACCCTTGAAAAACCTTGGTCAATCGAATCGTTCATACTATATGCTCCATACTCTTTTCTCCACACTCTCTCCCATAACAATATCCTACAGGACGTAATCTTCTTTTTTCTTACTTTACTCTTACGAATTTCTTAAGCTGACTCTATGTGCGATGATTGCCGCTGTTCAAAAACATACCACGAGCCAATTTTTGAAGATCGTTCAAACTATCCAGCCCGTTAGCTTAATAAAATGAGCAGACTGCGGTAGTCTGCTCAACAATGTAAAGTATTCAACTATCGTGTCCCGGTAGCTTAATGAAGTATCGTCAGTCTAATACTATATTTTTGCAACTAATTCAGCGGTGTTTCCTCATGAAGTATTCCATTAACTCATCTCTATTCATCTATTTTAAAGTCCATAATATCTCCTTGCTTCGCGTAGTGTATCAATCCATTGACTTCTTTTTGAACTCTTTTCGTTCCATTTTCATACTTCCACCAATTATCTGGCCTAGTTGTTTGATCGAATACTGGATGAAAACTATATTCAAACCATGAAGGCGCATATCTTAAAAATGTTAAATGACATCTTCGCATGTGATAAAAGGCTGTGCAGATCAGAATTCGTTTCATATTGTTTAGCCCAATATGTTTATCTAGTACAACTAAGGATTCAATCACATTCTCCTTCGTATTGGTTGAAATCGTCTCTATGATGATTGCCTTCTCCGGGATACCTCTTTCTATCGCAAACGATCGCATGGATTCAGACTCTATAAATTCCCCATTATATCCGCCTGAGAAGAGCAATCTAGACGAACGTCTCTGGAAATACAGCTCCACTGCAGCTGGCGTTCTATATTTATTGCTCGTTCTGCTAGACGGCACAACAATACAATCGCACTTAGCTTCATCATCTCGTATTCCCTGAAACAAAATCTGATGTGCGAGCTCCTTGGATACCTCTCCTTCTTCTAACTCAGATAGAAACAATTTTGACCCCCCCTCTCCTAATCATATATATGCAATTTATTGCTCGAAGGGCATATAATGGCGATTTTTGGGAAATTTACGTGACTCGAAAGTCTATCGTACACCCCTTAGCTTTTATTAATTAATTTCAATGCTTGTTGTAAATCTATATCTTCTTCAATATGTTTAGGTGTCCATTTGATATAGATTTCTGGCTGAATTCCTTTTCCGTGTAGTGGGTCTATTTCTGTTTTCTGTTTACGTCTTGATATGGGATTATCCCAACCTTGTTTCTCCTCATATCCTGCATAATCCTGATGCATGATAGATACAATTTCAGCAAATATATTTGAGTATCTCATACTATATTTCCCCTCCGTATCTTTATTAGATAAAGACTCTCATCGAATAGTTTGGTAATACTCGAACATTTTATGATCTCTTTTCGGCTTCAACATCAAATATCTAATCGCCAGTCATTACATCGCATGATGTGACCAGGGGGATATTCAAAAGCACACTCATTAATAAGTGAAAAGTTAAGCTTCCGACAAATAGTCTCCCGTTGTGAATCAACCCGACCCTTGATAGCTTACCTCTTAGGCCGGGCTGGTAATTACCATGATTTTCCCATGATTATACATCTAGTGGAATAGGAGCACAAGGTGTCGAATCGGGAAGTAGAATGACTGAAAATTATTTAGAGAATTAACTATTTGTTCAATGGTTAATTGTCGAACTCTAAGGTATTTAGCTTAACAAATCCTTCCTTCCAAGATATACGTCTCCATTCTAATGAAATCAGCCGGATTCCTTAATTCGCATGATTCCTTGCACTATCCGCTCCTTAAGACTCTCCCGCAGCGAGTAAATGACCGGTGCCGAAGGTATGTCGAACTTCAGATGGGAGTGGGGAATTTCCGTGAGTATGGTGCCGATCGGATTGCCTTGCTTGTCATGGATTACGTTCCAAAATATTCTCGATCTGTTGTCTTCCGTACCCCATTTTTCAAGCGAGTTTCGGAAAATCAAGCGCTTGGCGATTACGAAATCATTCTCTTCGAGCTTATCCATAGCGCTGAAACCGGCATCTTCCAGCTGTTCGAATATGAACGGCATAAGCTGATCCAAATAAAGACCATAGGCCGCATCTTCAATTTCAACAAAAGCAGCCGTCAATTGTTCATGCATGGATTCGTACATCGACCTCCACTCGGAATCAATATAACTGTTGGCCACCTCACTTATTTCTTCGATCACCATGTCCTGCCGGAAAATCGGGAATCCTTTCTTCACAAGCAAACGCCTCCTTCTCTTCATTTCAGTTCCATTGTACAACTTGCAAGCCAATTCGAAGGTTAAGCAAAAAAAGAGAAGGAATATCAACTAATTTTATAGAAAACCTTATACTCATGTTTAATCTTGATCTATTGTAATGAGGAGAGAGATGACGAGTTGACGATATCGATGTACCCCAAAAAAATGGCGGCGAAATTCATGATAAGCGCCAGTACGATAAGGAATTACGAGGCTAAAGGCCTAATACCTCCAGCTGAACGATCATTAAATGGCTATCGAGTTTATACGGATCAGCACGCAGCCTATCTGTCGTGTATCCAAGCCATGGCCCCGGCATTCGGAATGGAAGTGACGGCCGAGGTGCTTCGTTGTCTCCATCAGGACAAGCCACAAGAAGCAATGTGGATTATCAGGGAAAGAGAAGTCGCTCTGTACGAGGAAAAAGAGAAGTTAGAGAGGTTAATCCAGGATATTCAGATATACGCAAACGAAAATAAATCTCCGTATGCCGAGGAGCCGTTCACCATCAACAAAGCATCCGAGCTGACGCAGGTTCCCAAATCGGCGATCCGCTACTGGGAGCAAGCAGGATATGTAACGGCGGATCGGGATCCTGACAACCGATATCGTCGATACAATGGATCTCATTTGCTAAAAATCAGGTTGATTCAAGTGCTACAAAGCTCCGTGTATTCAGAAGATACCGTGAAATTTAAGCAATCCATCGCCGCGGCCGAACATACGGATCTGCAGGGGGTCATGAATGTGGCTGAGAATGTCAGGACTTATCTGGATAAGATAATCGAATCCCAGATGTGTGGGGTATCCTATTTATTCAAATTAATTCAGTTTACAAAAACCTCTAAAAAAACTTGAAAATCAACAAATAAAGAATAAAATAATAAAAGTTGAAATAAGTTTTCAATCTTACGACATCTTAGTTGATTACATTAGAAAAGAAGGAATAATTATGATGATGTTTTTGATGTTGGCTATTAGTCTGGGTTTACTATTTTTCATTCATTATTTATCGAAACAGATGATTCAAAATGAAGTTACTCTTCCAAGCACAAAAAAAAGCTTTATCATAAAGCTTTTGCAGTTCGTTAGATTTGCTCCTTTCATTGCTTTGCTTGTATTACTCGTACTGGTTTTAACAACTCTACATACAAAAGCAGGCATTCGACTCTCTCATGCATGGTTTGCCGCGCAATTTTGGGCTTACTATACGTTCCTGTATTGCATTTATATGATAACCAAGAAAAAACTGTTTCTGTTATCAATGATCATATCTTTATTCATAGCCATTTATAACACGCCATTATTTCGCTTTGAAAACCTATTTACAGGATATAATGTAGTTGTGGCTGATATTTTCGGAACTTTGATGTTTATCAATTTATGGATGGCAATATCAAGAGTTTTAGTGCAAATAAAAAATAAGTAACGTGAGACATATCAAAACACCTTCAAGCAAATGCCCTTATATAAGATATGGGTGTCAAACTTGGAGGTGTTTTTACGTTGAAAACTTGACATGTCTTTCTTAACAATTACAATTCGAAATGCTTATCTCGAAATAAACGGGATATCCATCACAGGATCATCCTTATCTCTAGGATTTCAATCTTTTGCAGAGTTTCATTAATTAAGATACTCATCCTTTAAAAGCCCGTAATAAATGAGGTCTTCATATTCACCCCATTTTTTCACATGTTGTCTCAGTGTTCCTTCGTATTTCATACCCAGCTTTTCCATTACTCGTCCCGATGCAGGATTTTTCCCTAAAAAACGTGCATAAACTCGGTTTACATTCATTTCCTCAAATGCATATTTGACAATTCCCTTCGCTGCCTCTGTACAATATCCGTTGTTCTTATGCGCTTTCCCTATCCAATAGGCCAATTCACCATGTTCAAACTTGGGATTCAGTCCGATACAGATGGCTCCGATTACATATTGCTCTTCCTTATGTACAATTGCTAGTTCGAGTGAACGATTTTCATCAAAATTAACGGCATGTGTATTGATCCATTTTTCTGCTATTCCATCCTCATAGGGATGTGGGATATACAGCGTCATCTCTGCAATATATTTATCACCTGCTAATTCTTGAACTACATTCGCATCATCTAAACGAAATGGTCGCAGCAGCAATCTTTCTAGTTCAATCGTCGGCAATTGCTTCATATTATCGTCCCCCCGTTGCGAATCAACCCTAGATAGCTTACCTCTTAGGCTGGGTCTTATATTTACAAAACTTTTCCATTATTATACATCTATCGAAAGAGGAGTACAAGATGCCGAACCTGGAAGTAGAATGAAATTAGTTGTTTTTCCACTTTTTCATTTCATATAAATGCTAAAAAGGCGGCATCATTAGATACCGCCATCTGGCTTGTAATTGGAGGGGGATTCCTCCAAATCATATGCTAGCGCACTGTCTCATCTAGATTCAACTGATTTCTTTAAATGATTATTGTCATCGCCAATGATATCTACATATTCAAGGAAATAATTCGTTATATCTTGAAGTTCATTTGGTGAGTATACGTTATCCTCAACAATCTCCACGATCACATTTACGTTCATTCGTAACACAATATGCATTAATCAAGATTAATCTCATTTTCAATGGAAAGACGTATGGATTCAGAGTGAAGCTCACCATCATTATCATTCCATGTAATCGTTAACGTAGTGCTATTATAGTTATGTATATCCTTCTTTGGTTCATCATAAGAATATTCTCTGGTTATAGAACCTATATCAATGAGTTTGGCGGGAATAGCTACAGTCCCTTCTTTAGAACTTGCTTCAGTCACATAAACAGTTTCATAATTCCCATCCAAATTCAATTCTTCAACTTTCAATTGATAAGAAGGAATCTTCTCAAAATTCTTTGGATCACCTTTGTACGCTAATTTTCCATGTCCGCGCAGTATATTACTAGGAGTAACTATTATTTTGTAATCCGTAATGTCCCACATTTCTCCGGTACCTTTGAGGTTATATACATGGACAGCAGGATGATCTACCGTAAAGTATAAGTACCCCCAAATAACATTAGAAATAATCAAGGCAGCAAATAATAAAAAGATGATTTTCTTCATTTTTTCTCCTTTAACTAACGGAATAGCTCTGAAAACTTTTGCAATATCCTATTCTGGACTGATCAATCCCATTCCGAATTATTAGCATAGATATCAATATCGAACTCGGCATTAATATCGTTTGCAAATTTAATCTGTTCTGAATCTAAGTATAATGCTGGAGTCATTCCCTCCTCAATGATTATCACGATAAAAAGCTTGTTGGTAGCTGAAACAGATATTCAAACAAAATCTCATCATTGCGATATGAATATAATTGAGCTGCTTCATTCTCTACTAATATAGAAACATTCCTAATGTATTCTCCATCAACACTTAAGGAATTACTTATTTGATACTCATGATCATCCCTACCTCTAACATTTCAATCTATTGCAGCGTTTCAATTCAGTACCATCGTTTTCAATTCAGTAAGCTCATCAAAAAAATCGCGGTTTCGAAAATCCTGTAATTTACTGTCTATTAAATTCAAAGATTCTTTAGATTCTAACATTTTATATTGAACCAACAACTTCAATGCAGATAGATGCACTTCTTCATCATCATATTCTGAAGCTACAAATATTAATTCATCAGTTATTTGTTCCACTAAATCCACTGACCATTTTATTAATACGCACTCTATAATCCAATACTTCCAAATCATATCTTCACTTTTTAGCGCTTCTTTAATAGATGGTATCAAAGGTTCTTTTATTGAGACCAAAAATTCAGATATTCTTATAGCTCCCGGCCAATTTATATCCATAAGCCATTCTAAAAGATCAGGAAGTATTTTATGTACTCGCGGATATCCAATTTCTATTAATACATCAGCAGCATGATCCCAATGACTTTTATCAATCGGTTGAACTAGAATTTTGAGCTCCTCATCCTTCAATTTTTTGAATTGAATCTTTGCTTCTTGAAGTTTGTCGGATGAAGTATCCCCCTGCAGATAAGTTAATAACTGTTTTATATCGTCCATGTGACTCTCGCCCCTCCAGCTCCATGTTATTTCGATAACATTTAGGTGACATCCTCTATTTTGTCTCTTGGGAAAAGATTAGAGCAAGAATATCTGATTAGCTGATGCATCAATCTTTTGCAATCCTTTCAACTATTCTTCCCACTCATAATCAAATACCTCACAAAACTCTTTCGTCTCAAGATTCCTCTCAAAGGCACATTGAGGCTCCCGATCTATAAAAGAAAGAATCGAATCATCTATATTTAATACCTTGCCTATCGAAATAAATTGATAATTATCGATATCATCAGGATCGTTTTCTTCTTCTTCATACCCCGTAAAGAAACTCCATCCCGTATCCGATTCTGAGCCTTCATTAGGAAAGTCCCTTACCATAAAATTAAATTCATTTCGCTCCAATACATCGTTCGTTACAACAACCTTCTTCTCAAAATAATAATCCCAATTGACAGCGCTAGGATCGTGATGCATCGTGTCACAAATATGTTCGATTCTAAAATGGATTTCTTGACCGAAAACCAGATCCTTAATAGAAACCGGCTCATTCCGTAATGTTCCAATCAGTTCATCACCTGATCGATGGATGATTTCAACCCACATTCTCTCCCCACAATATTCTGCATCTTCTTCATCACTAAGAAAGCTAAGCTTGACCAACTCTCCAACCACAATCTTGTTCAATACATACTCACTAGGCACATAAAACGTATAGGGAGCTTCCTTATGCCTTTCTACAACACTGTCCAAACTCCATGTCATTCCGTGTATCTCCTTTGCAATTTCAGAGTCGCTCTACTTTATCATCTGATATTATCCGGTGGTTGCTGAGCATGTCTTATAAGCTTTCCTTTCGAATCTCTTAAACCATCTAACGAAGTTGAGTTCTCTACTGATTGGAAGGAAGCCGGGAAGGCTGCCATGAAAGCAACCATCTCCTCGTTAATTGTCATCCCTAATGCGGCTGTCAGAGCCGGATGAAGGAAAAACGCTTCTGCTACCGTACGATTCAAATCTGTACTATAGGGAACAAAACTGCCTTCTCCGGTTTGCTGAAGGTTTAATGCCATCTGACCATCGCTAGCAAAATCAGTATCTTTGAGGCTAACCACTTTGCGGTCAGGATAGCGATCAGATCTATAATGAATTTCCAATTTATTAATATCATAAACCAGACTGAAAGCAGTATCTTCCCTTCGAATGGCTTGCAGCACATCGAAGGCAAATCCTATCTCAGCAACCTGCCTATCCAGATATGCTGCTGCCCGACTGAACCGTTCCTGGGAATTCCGTTCGTAATCTCCATATTCCATACGCCATTTCCCATCATAATCCTTCCAATCTCTAATCGCCTTAGGATATGACGTGTTCGCCATTACGGGCACTGGGAATTCTTCTCCTTCGTAGATTGATAACTCCCCATTCGCGAACTCGAAAATCGCACAGCCCCCTATTTGATCACAAACCATATAGTGAAGCCGCGACGTCGGATTAACGATCTTGACACGCCCCGCCTTATCCTTCACTTCTTGCACGGAAGCGCATGTATCTAGCATTAGTTGAATCCACTGCAGCTCCCCTATGGCCGGTTGGTTCTGATCGTCAGGATAGCTGGACTGCCAGAATGTCGTTTGCTCCACCACAAGGCCGGCTTCATTCATGCCCCCGTTGGGCATTTCCTTGCCAACTTGTGATATCGTGATGCTTCCATACTTGGAGGTCCATTCCATCGGGCGGTTCGGGGGCATGACCAACGCTGACTTGGCTATTCCCCTGTGGTTCGTGAATAAGTAAGCTCCATCATAGGGGACGTCTTGATTTTTACCAAGTAAACTCACACCCGTCTGGTTCATGTATACAGTTGTACTCATGGTTATTCTTTGCCCTCCTGGAGTTTATTAAATAGCTCATCTACTTGTCCTGCATTTAGCCTATCGAGAATGACATCGAATATAGCCCCAACCCGGTCATCCTCCTGTTCCAATGCTGCAGCTACTCTATCGAGGCGGATTTGGTTCCCCTGCTCTCGCTGAAGCTGCCACTTCTTCTCCTGATAAGGGAAAATATCTTCAACTTCTGCTCCCATCGCCTTCAGCCCAGCTATTTTCTGATCTAGCAGCAGCATATGGAGCTCAGTTTTGGCTAACGGTGTCAATAGCTTCACAAAGCGCTCCCCATCTACAAGCATAGTCTCTTGAACCTCAAAATAGCTGATGAGCGCCTTCAGCCTTTCTTCCGGAATCGGTCTCCGCTTCTTGATCCAATCTGAGAATTGTTGCGGGGTAATATTGAGCTCACGACCTATCCCGGAATACGACTGCTCGTTGATCATGACAAGATACTCCAATACCGTCTTGTACTTGACTATCTGTTGATCCTTCAATGGAATCATCCTCTGACATATTTTATGTCAAGATCATAAACTAATGACATAAAGTATGTCAATCAATTATTGATTCATTTATGCAATTTTTTATGCAAAAAATCCCCACCATATCCGATAAGGGCTTGTTATGATGCCGTCTAAAGTTCCTTCTTCTTCGAATCACGTTCTTTAATATTGCAATCGTTGTACAGCTGCCTGCTTCAACCATTCTTGTAACCCATCCGTACTAATAAAATTATCGGTTCCAATTCGAATGAACGGAAACAATATTCCATTTGATTCTATACCCTTCCTTAACATTAATTCTTCACTGGAAATGATGGCTCTTACCTTAGATTCTGGAATATGTAAGTACGCAGCTGTTTCCTCGATCGTCATGAGCGGTTGATATGCTTCTTTTCTGGTTCCATCCATCTTTAACCCACTAGCGGAAGATTGACTAATAATGATACTACTAACAACAAGAGAAAGACCCACAAGGAACGAACAGATGATTGCACTAAGATTTAGTTGCTTCATGATTTGTCCTCCTTTAAATAAAATCACACATAGTCAAACCAAAGAACATTCTCACCTCTCCCATTACTATACATTCAATCCCCTATAAAAGTTTCCACGAAATAATAAATGAAAGAACCCTCCCGAAAGGAAGGGTCTCAACCTACACAACCAAATACCATTACTTCTTTGCTGCATATTTCCGCATATCGAAGGCAACAGCCGCAACGATAATCGATCCTTTAATAATCAACTGCCAATACGGGCTTACGCCGATGAAGGTTAATCCGTAGTTAATAACCGTAAAAATAAGCACGCCCGTCACTACACCTGGAACCGTTCCAATGCCCCCGGTAGTCGACACGCCGCCGACTACGCAAGCGGCAATCGCATCCAACTCGTACATATTCCCGTAGTTATTCGTCGCTCCCCCGGTTCTTGCCGCTTCGAGAACCCCAGCCAGGCCATACAGCGCGCCGGCAATGGCATAGATATACACTAGGTTTTTGCCCACGTTAATGCCTGATACCCTTGCTGCCTGCTGATTCCCGCCTATCGCGTACATGTTCTTGCCCAATCTCGTTTGGTTGAACACAACCCATACGATAAACGCAACTGCGATTGCAATCACCACAATAATCGGAATAGATACACCGCCATATCCGATGCTTCCTGTTCCGAAATA
>NZ_JMDX01000196.1:0-10845 GCF_000935845.1 Paenibacillus sp. E194 | reverse complement strand
TATCGGGTTGAGCAATGCGGAATCGATTGCAGGAGCCGAGTTCTTTCAATCTTTGAAAAAATACTGCCTGTCAACAGCAACGATATGAACGATAATATCATTACCGGATTTTTCATGGAAGGGAAAACAGCTGCTATCATAGGAGGGCCTTGGCTCATGACGGACGTGAAGAGCGCGGGCATCGATTTCGGAGTGGCGCCGCTTCCTCTGCTGCCTAATGGAGAACATCCACGAAGCATGTCCGGCATCCGGGCGCTGTATGTGAGTTCCTATACCGAATATCCGGTTGCTGCGAAGCTGTTCGCGAGCTATGCGACCTCTCGCAAAAAATCTCGTCAAGCGATATGAAATGACAACACAGCTGCCGCCGAGACAAGACATGATGGAGGAGCCGAGCATCAAGGGGAATGCGAACGCACTTGCCTTTCTGGAACAAACGAAGCATTCTGCTCCAATGCCGTCCATCCCAGAAATGGGCAACGTATGGGTACCGGCGGGGGCTGCCCTTGCTGCAATATGGAATGACAATCAACAACCAGGCGAAGTTTTAAAGAAGGCAGTCGAGCAGATCAATACAGCGATTCAGACAAAAAAATAGCTACATCCTGAATCACATCGTGATCAAAAGCTGACTTTTTGAACTACATCTAAAAAATCGACGAAGGCGGTCTTCCGAATGGAACTGACAACAGGTGCCCGTCGGCATCGGACGAAAGCGGCTGTATTCTCCACTGTGTGTATCGGATTAGGCCAGCTGTACAATAAGCAGTATATGAAGGGCTTGCTGTGGATGATCGCGGCACAGTTATTCTTTTGGATCTACTATCCGATTGCTTATCGAGGAATAAGAGGGCTGATAACGTTAGGCGACGCGCCTACGAAGGTGGTTGCCGGACAAGTGTTCAAAGGCGATCATTCTATTTTCATGATGATTGAAGGACTTATTACGTTGGTGCTCATTCTCTTGTTCGCCGGGTGCTATGTCCTGAATATTTATGACGCAAAGAGAAACGGAGCATTGCGGGATGAAGGACACCCTGCTCCGGGGTTCATCGAATCCATCAAGCAGACGAAACTTCGGCATTTCCCATATCTGCTGCTGCTGCCTTCTATCTGCTTCGTGCTGTTCGTAACGGTAGTGCCGCTCATCTTCAATGTGCTGATTGCCTTCACGAACTATTCGGCTCCGAACCATATTCCCGACCGCAACCTAGTAGATTGGACGGGGCTAAGCTCGTTTTATGATTTATTTGCACAAGAAGCGTGGCGCAACACCTTCTTCGGCATTTCGGTGTGGAACATCATCTGGGCTGCGGCCTCTACGGTGTCCGTCTTTTTTAGCGGGCTGCTGCTAGCATTGATGGTGAACCATCCCAAAGTGAAATTCAAAAAGTTTTGGCGTACGATGTTCATTTTGCCGTGGGCGGTTCCGCAATTTATATCGATTCTGGTATTCAGGGTGCTGCTGAACGGTTCATTCGGGCCTGTGAACGATATGATCACCAAGCTCGGCTTCGCGCCAGTACCTTGGTTGTCTGATCCGGCGATGGCCAAGTTTACGATTCTGCTCGTGAACTTGTGGTTCTCCACTCCGTTCCTGATGGCATTGATGTCAGGGGTATTAACGACAATGCCGCGTGATTTGTACGAAGCTGCTGCTGTGGATGGAGCAACGGGAACTCAGAGATTCGTCAAGCTGACGCTTCCGCTCGTGTTAGCGGCGACGGCACCGATTTTAATCATGCAATTTGCTTTTAACTTCAATAACTTCAATTTGATCTACATGCTAACGGACGGCAATCCGACCCAGCCAGATTATTATTACGCGGGCAGCACGGATATTTTAATCTCTTGGATATTCAAGATGACGTTGAATCAAAGCCAGTTCAATATGGCCTCTGCTGTCTCGATCATTATGTTCGTCTTTATCACGGTATTCTCCTTATGGAACTATCGGCGGATGAAGATAACTCAAGAAGAGGATATGGTCTAAATGTCTAAATTGCTGAACAACTTGGTCGTGGCGGGCATTTACGCGGTGTTTGCCGTGCTGCTCCTGACAACGGTATATCCGTTGGTTTGGGTAATCGGAACTTCGCTTAACCCGGGCAATTCCTTAATGGTAAGCCGAATGTTTCCTGATCAGCCCACGCTCGCACATTATACGGAACTGATTCGGAATACGGATTTCGTGCTATGGTTTTCGAACACAGTCACGATCGCTCTTGCGAATGCGGCATTGTCAACGACATTGGTGGCAGCGACGGCCTATGCATTTTCCCGTTTTCGATTCAAAGGGAGAAAGCAAGGGTTAATGACATTGCTCATTCTTCAAATGTTTCCGGGCTTTCTGTCCATCATGGCGATTTTCGTGCTGCTGATGCAGACGAAGCTGCTTGATACACATTTGGGTCTCATTCTCATCTATGCGGGCGGTTCTATTTCGATGGGTACTTGGGTCATGAAGGGCCATTTCGATACGATTCCGAAAAGCTTGGAGGAAGCGGCCTATATCGATGGCGCGGGCCACCTAGAGACGATGTTCAAAATCATATTGCCACTGTCTTTACCTGCAATTACGTTTGTTGCATTGAATAGCTTTATTACGCCATTCATGGATTTTATCCTGCCGCAAATCGTGCTCAGATCGTCTGAAAAAATGACGTTGGCACAAGGTTTGTACAATATGGTGGCGAACGAGACGAATTCAAGCTTTACGACCTTCGCTGCTGGCGCTGTTCTGGTGGCCTTGCCGATCACGATGCTGTATATGTACTTCCAAAAGTATCTCATTCACGGCATGACGGCAGGTGCAGACAAAGGCTGACGACAGGGACACATCCTGATCAATCTTCGTGATCAAAAGCTACTATTAAGGTCGGTTTTCGGCACCGAGAAGGTTGCAAGAACTCGAAGCTTATGCTTCCGAAGTGAGCTTTGCTGCGCAAAGCTTGTAAAGAGCAGCGGAATGTAGGCGAGACTACATGAGCAGCTAAAATGTTTCTGAAAGAAACATACTTCGAAAGCATACGCTTTTCGAGAGTGAATGCAAGATTCGATGTCGAGTTTACATCCTGATCAATCTTCGTGATCAAAAGCGACAAAAAGGAGTTTGTTATGTTACTGGAAGCGATCTACCACAGACCTGGAAATTCATATTGCTATTCTTACGATAACGACACGATCCATATCCGGCTGCGCGCGAAGAAAGGTGATCTTCGGTTGGTCACAGCTCTGTATGGCGATAAATACGATTGGGACAAGACCGCAAAGGAAGCTGCCATGTTCATCATGGGCAGCGACGAACTGTTCGATTATTGGCATGTGGAGGTAGCTCCTCCGCACAAGCGGCTTCGTTATGCCTTCAAATTAGCCGCGGGTGAGCAGACGATATGGTATACGGAAAAGGGATTTGTTGCCGATAAGCCAGCGGATCCACTGACGTTTTTCGACTATCCCTTCTTATGGTCAAGCGAGGTGCTGCAGCCGCCGACATGGGTGAAGGATGCTGTATTCTATCAGATTTTCCCTGATCGGTTTGCCAACGGGAACCCTGACAATGATCCTGAACAGGTACGGCCGTGGACAGCCGACGACCCGGGGCAGCATGATTTCTACGGCGGCGATCTCCAAGGGGTGTTGGATCGTCTGGATTACATTAGCGAGCTTGGCGTTAATGCCATTTACTTTACCCCGTTGTTCGAGGCAAAGACGAATCATAAATATGACACTACCGATTATTTGAAGGTGGATCCGCAGTTTGGTGACGTGGCCCTGTTGAAGAAGTTGGTGAAAGCCTGCCACGACCGCGGGATTCGCGTTATCTTGGATGCGGTATTCAATCATTGCGGCTATTGGTTCGCTCCGTTTCAGGACGTTATGAAGCATGGGGAAGCATCACGCTATCGGGACTGGTTCCATATCGAACAATTTCCGCTCGTACGCGAGCCGAGAGCATCTTACCGCTGCTTCGCCTTTGAATCCCATATGCCGAAGCTGAATACGGTCAATCCCGAAGTCAAAGCCTACTTGCTTGAAGTCGCGCAATATTGGATTCGGGAATGCGATATCGATGGCTGGAGATTGGATGTTGCGAATGAGATCGACCATGATTTCTGGCGTGAGTTCCGCAGAACATGCAAAGGATTGAAACCGGACTTTTATATTTTGGGTGAGATATGGCATGATGCGATGACTTGGCTGCGCGGCGATCAGTTTGACGCGGTTATGAATTATCCGGCTACGGAGGCTATTCTTGATTTCTTTGCAAAAGGGACAATTGATGCGGAACAGTTCTCTTATCAAGTGAATAGGCTGTTGGCTGACTATCCGAAGCAAGTGGGTGAAGCTACCTTCACGATATTGGGCAGCCATGATACACCGCGTTTGTTAACAGTAGCTCAAGATGAACGCAAGATGCAGCTTGCGGCGTTGTTCCAGTTCACATTCCTCGGTGCGCCATGCATTTATTACGGGGACGAAGTAGGCATGACAGGCGGGCCAGATCCGGATTGCCGGAAGCCAATGGTATGGGAAGAGGAAAAGCAGAATGGTGAATTGCTGCGTTTTTATAGGGAACTGATCGCTTTGCGTACCGCCCATCCAGCACTGCGGCAAGGCTCATTCCGATTCGTTTATGCATCCGGAGATCACTTGGTCATCCGAAGACAGCATGCTGATGAGCAAATGTATATTTGCTTCAATAATAGCGAGCAGGCAGGAGCGTTCTCCTTCTCGTTGGAGCAGGATGATTCGTTGTCGTTATCACCTTCGATACTTGGAGAAGGATCATTTGCGTTGAAGAATAACAACGTTACGATTAGCTTGCCGGCGTATGGTTGGATGGTATTGATGGCTGAATCAAGCTAAATGAAGATAAATGAAGCTGCGACTAGATATGGATTGCGAGATCTAGGGCTAAATTGACACCCTATGGGCGGTATGCTTTAATTGGCTTAAACGTTTAAGTCTAAGCCGAGTGAGGTCGAATAAGATGAAGAAGACAACGATAAAAGATATCGCCCAAGCAGCGGGTGTGTCCATTGCTACTGTGTCCTATATATTGAATGACGTTAAGAATCAATCCATTTCGAATGAGACGCGCGTCAAGGTGTTAAAAATCGCGCAGCAGCTCAAATACGTACCGAACCGAACAGCCCGGTCTTTAAAAGTAAAGAAGTCAGGCTTGATTGGAATTCTGATATTCAAGGACGATCAACAAAGCTTTGGGTCAGATTTGAAGTACGCCAAGACGATAAGCAAGATCGAACAGCAATGCAGTGCGCTTGGCTATCATGTTATTTATATGCAAATCGACAATACGGAACCGTCATACAAGGTTATTATGGAACGGAATTTAGACGGCGTATTTTTAATCAATGTGGATCAGGAGCGATTTACGACGATTACGCCCTACTTTGGCTTCGGGATTCCTGTGTTTGTCGTGGACAGCTATATTGAAGACTCGCTTTTTCATAAAATTATGCCTGATGTGGAAGCGGGCTTTCAACGATCCCGCGATTTGCTGAATGAAGCTCCACAGTTTCTTATCATGGATCGCTATAACAATAACCAATGGTCGGATGTCATCAAGCAGGCATCGGGCTTGCCGGAAGAACGGATTCATGTATATGAACACAGCCAGGGGATGGAGTCCTTCTTGACCAAGTTCGATGGCCAACCAGGCATCGTACTGAACGAGTTTATTGCTAATGAAGCCGCCAAAGTCCATCCCAACTTGATTGCATGGTGCACCTGCCACTGTCCCGAAATTCTTGGTCAAGATACAGAGAGGGTCACTTTCGACTTGAGTAGATACGATTCATTTGTAGGCGTTATGAACAGCTTTATTGATGATGTGGAGTATGTGCACGAGGAGAAGTTTTTGAAATTGCCAGTCTCCTCGTAGATCAATATATGAGGAGAAATGCGTAGTGGATTCATCACGTATTATTCAGATCGACGAATTTTATTCGAGGATCTTATCTAATAGAAGAAAAGTATTTATTTATTTACCTCCGAGCTATCGGGAGAACGAACAGAAGCGATATCCCGTGCTCTATATGCACGACGGGCAGCATGCCTTTTTCGCGGATCACAAGGGAGACTCCTGGGATGTCCATCTTACAGTTGATCGTCTTGTTGCCGAAGGCAGGATGCAGGAAATCATCGTGGTTGCCATTTCCCATATCGAAGATGCACGGATTGCGGAATACATGCATGCCAATCCGGATGGGCATAACCTATTTAACACAGCGAATCAAGGCGAGATGTACGAGCAGTTTCTCATAGAGGAAGTGAAGCCTTATATCGATCAAGAATACCGGACACTTCCAGGCAAGGAGCATACGGCTTTGATGGGGTCTTCCGCTGGCGGCTTGGTGTCCTACAATATCGGATTCCGCCAATCGGATACGTTCGGCATGATCGGAGCTTTATGTCCATTCGTTGTCTGTGTAAATCCAGATACGATGGAGGATCGCTGGCTAAGTCATATCTATACGGAAAAGAGGGATCTCAAGATCTGGATGGATGTCGGTGATGCGGAAGGCTTCACCGTTATGGAGAAGCATGTGCGGCAGGTCGTAGACACGCTCGTTCGGATTGGATATGAGCCGGGGAATGATCTGATGTATTACTATGCCGTCGATTCCGGACACTCGCAGAAAGATTGGGCCGCAAGGGTTCATGCGCCGCTCCTATATTTCTTCGGAGATATCGGAACGCCCGTACATGCTGAACTGCACGGTTCCCATGTAGTCGGAATTCTGGGGGCGACGCAAAGGTTCAATGCGGTCGTTCATTACGACAGCGGCTTTGTCATGACGGATTTGAACGCCCGGTATGAAGTGGCCGATCCTCGCATCCTAGAAGTAACCGTGGATGGAACGCTCATTCCGAAGCGGTCGGGCAAGACGCGCGTCATCTATCATCGTGATCAGCTCACAGCACATACAGAAATTACAGTCATTCCGTATCTTTCGGAGACGGCCACAGTTACGTTGGTCGTAAAGGTGCCCGAAAATACGCCGCCTACCGAAAGGCTGTATGCAGGGATCGAGCTGCCGATAATCGATGGTGGGCAATATGGGGGCACGTTCAAGGTGCCGCGGGATATGGCGTTCGAGTTCAGGATTTCCCGTGGTTTGGGCAAACATGAAACGGATCGTTACGGTCAAGAAGTGCCATATCGCAAATTCACGGTTATCGATGGTTTGGAGCTGCATTACGAAGTTGAGAATTGGATCGATCTAGCGTCGGAAAGGGTGGAGGAGCGATGAGCACAAAGTACGGATCAAGCATCTTGCGCGTTGAAACATTTCACTCGGAATATCTGAATAACGATAGAGAGCTGTTCATTTACCTCCCTCCGAGCTACCAACAAGACCCGAACAAGCGGTATCCGGTCTTATACATGCATGACGGTCAAAATATTTTCCATCCGGCCTTCAACGGTTATTCATGGAACGTGCACGCCGCCGCCGATATGCTGATTGCCGAACAGCGCATGGAAGAAATCATCATTGTCGGCATTCCGAATATGGGGATGGAGCGGGCAGATGAGTTCACGCATGACTTAGAGGGCGTTCGTTATCAGGACGACAAGTTTGCGATTCAACCGCGAGGCCATCAGTATGAGCGTTTCCTGATTGAAGAGGTCAAGCCTTATGTGGATGCCCTATTCCGCACACGACCAGAACCGGAGCATTCGGCCTTAATGGGCTCTTCAAGGGGCGGGCAGGTGACGTATCATATTGGGCTGCGGCGTCCTGACGTATTCAGCATGCTGGGGATTGTCTCTCCTTACTTGTATTGTGTTTATCCTGAAACCTTGGAAGAAGTGCCACTGTACCATACCTTTACCGCCAAGCAGTCCACTAAGAAAATTTGGATCGATCTCGGCAGCCGTGAAGGACTGCTGGTCATGGAAAAGCATGTGCGCGAAGCAGCAGAGAAATTACTTAGCATCGGCTACAAAGCAGATGACGAGCTTGTCTACCTCTATGAGCCCGAAGCGTCGCACGTGGAGAAGGATTGGGCAGCGAGAGTGTCTGCACCGCTTCTTCACTTCTTCGGAAAGCGCGGCAAGGCTTGCTCTCTTATGCTGCATGGCGACCAAGTGGTTGGGATCGCAGGGCCTCCGTGCCGACTGAATCCGATAATCGAGTTCGATTCCGGCTTCAAGATGTCAGTACTTCGTGCCGCGTACCGTGTAGAGGATGAGCATATCGCGCAGGTTCGAGATGATGGTACGGTTATTCCGCTTCGCCCGGGCGTTACGGAAGTAACGGTGCAATTTGAGGGTTGTTGTGAAGCCTCGATGCCACTGCGAATCGTGGAGGAGCTCAGTACGCATGTTGACTTGGAGATCATTGTCCATGTGCCGCCTGGTACGCCGCAGGATCTCAAGCTGTACGCTTGGTTCCCATTGACGTACGATCCGAACACGGATGCATATGCGACACGCCTGCGCATCCCGCTGCATACAGATTGGCTGTTCCAAGTGAGTCGAGCAGACGGAATCGTGGAGGTAGATGGAGCGGGAGCTCGCGTCGAACGCAGCTATAAGGCAGAGCAGGATGCAACCTTAGTGATACATGTTGAGAGATGGAGCGGGCAATAAGGGTAAACGGATGGAAGCACGATGTGAATGGTCGAATAAAAGAGTGATATGCGAATCGGCATCGGGAGAAGAAGAAAGAGACGAGAGGAACGATACAGCATGAAGATATGGAAAATAGACTTCTTATGCGGCGCTATCTTGTTTACGGGAATCGCATTCGGTACTTCAACGATAATAGCCAATGCTGAGGGGTACGGACTTGATGAGGCAGGAAAGAAACTGTCTGTATCGATAGATAATCAACTTCCAGTGCGAGAACTGTCGGGGGCAATGGGCGATCGAACGATAGTGGTGACGCCGATTGATAAATATACCCCTAAAAATTCCAGTGTAGCTGCTATCGATCATGGTGGTATGGCGAAGGACGGGAATCTCAATCGTAAGAAGCCGGGAGCCAATTCTGACAGCAGTGACAAGAAGATGGACAAGCTGCCAGTAACCTCTACGGTGAACGGTGTAGAGGTAACAGTTCATTCGATTCGGGTTACGGAACAGGCGACGGACTTCGAAGTGACGATTACAAACAATTCGGATAAAGACAAGGTTACACTTGATATGCAAAAAGTAATAACGAAATCGAAACATCGGCGTTAAAGGGAGAAACGGCAGAAGCGGTCGAGATTGCATCGGATAATCCGGACTTTGCAGATAAAACGATTCGACCGAAGAAGGAACTGCATGGCTGGATCCGCAATCAAGGCTTGAAGGATCGGGATATTGTCAATTTGGCGCTCGCATTATCCGTAAAAGGAGCCAAGGAGACAAGAACGTATTCGTTCCTTATAGACTGCACCAAACTGAAGTTCCGTACCTTATAATAGAATGCTGATGTTGAAATGAACATGGCGTGCATGAGAAGAGATTTCTCATTCACGCCTATTTGCTTATTTTCTTACCATACTCCGTTCGGACAAGTACTAAGCAGGAGAAACACAACCCAATGTGCTTCTTTTTTATCTTATGCTCTGCTGCTATTGAACCGTGAAAATGCCGACGACGCAGAGCTTCGTTAGAGATATAATCGAATACAAAGAAAAAAGTAGAAAAGAACCGAACCTTTTCGGGTGAACGAGGCAATATAGGTTGTAAGCTTACCAAGGAGGGCCCTTTTTTCATGAAAGATATCAATATCGAGCACTGGATTGAACGGATGAAGGAAGGGGATTCATCTGCGTTTCAAGTGATCTATGATTGGTCATTCCCCGAAATCTATCGCTCCGTTGTCTTTCTGATGACGGAGAAAAATGAAATCGAAGATGTTATGAACGAGATATATTTTCAGCTGTGGCGATCCATCGGCAATTACGATGCGAATCGCCCCTTCCGATTTTGGATGCATGGCATTGTGCTGAAGCAAATACAAAAGTGGAGAACCAAAAGCTGGAGAAGGTTCCGAATCTTCGAGAAGAAGAGGCTCTTGGAGAGGGAAGAGCATCTGTTCTCGGATCGCCGGATCTTGGAGGCCGAGACCCATCAGGAGATGTTGACCATGGTTCACCAGCTATCCTACAAGCTTCGGGCGGTGATTATTCTGCGCTATTATCACGAATATACCTTCGATGAAATCGCTGAATTGCTGGACATTCCCGTGGGCACGGTCAAATCCAGGCATCATGCTGCACTAGGGAAGCTTCGCGAGCTCAGCCCGTATCTAGAATCAGCAAAGGAGCAGGAACTTTATGTCCATTGAACAACAACTGCGCGATAAGCTTCAGGATTGTGCGGAAGCAATGGAAAATCCATCTGACATGCAGAAGCGCATTCAAGAAGCTTCTTACGAGCGATATCGCAATGAAAAAAATAATGAAACATCAAAATCAAATCTGAACATTCGTATGGTAGCATGCGTTCTTGCGGTTGTACTCCTCGCGCCAATTATCATTTATACCGGTCCAACCGTAGCGGCACAGATTCGTACCTTGCTCAATCTATCTGGGACAGAAGATGCGCGCAACTTCGTCACGAAGGATGCTGATTCAGATTATGTCATTACGAACTTATATGCGGATGAAATTAGCGGCAATAAGGCGGCACAAGAAGTGATTGCACGCATTTACAGTGGGTTCCCTGAGACGAAGAACTTCGACATCGCAAACGCGCAAATTACCAAGGGAATCAGGGCCGGAGAAAAGATCCATATCTTTAATATCATTTAATGGAAAAGGGAAGACATTCGAGGAGCCTCATCAAGAGATTATTGTCAATGCTGATATGGATACAGG
>NZ_JMDX01000195.1:0-10932 GCF_000935845.1 Paenibacillus sp. E194 | reverse complement strand
GTACACACACTTGAGCGTGCGCGGTTAAGAGCTATCTCCGCACCGGAGCGTGCATTTCAACTCGAAGCATCGGATTGGGACAGCATTAGCAGGTTAAGTGTTCAGGTTCAGATTTGGTCGACGAAAGAGAAGATTCTTGCGTGGCGCAAGAAATATCGGGCTTTGTTGGAGGAATTGGATCAGTTCGATGAGCCGGAAGAAACTGAGGGGAATTGGTATTATCTGATGACGACAGGGTTCGAAATTGATGAGCCGTGGTTTGATGATTCGGACTTGGAACCGGAGATCGGGTTAGGTGAGCCGCATGCAAGAGCAAATGAGAATGCGAATGTAAATGTAAATTCAAATGCAAATGTAAATACGAATGCAAATGAAGAAGGAACAGGGAAGCAATCCGCAATGGGAAACCAAGGTGAGGGGTGATTCAATATGGATTGGTATTCAACAGAAACGACGATGCTCATGCAGCAGGTTAGTGTAGAACGTAACGCAATGAACAGTTGGATGTTCATGCGTCCGATGAAGCGAAAAGAACTGCGAGTCACGGAGGGCGAAGCGGACGCACTATTCGGCAGAGCTGTTCAGGTTCTGCAAGAGATGATGGAATCCGAACATGCGGAGCATCGCCTGCAAGCAGCGGAAATTGTACTTCGTCATGCGAAGAAGCGCAGATTCCGGCTGTCTTCCTAAATAACCATAAAAAAGACTTACTCTAACCAAGTAAGTCTTTTTTTATTCGGTTCAGATATGTACTTCACTCAAAAATAAAACGAAGAAAAGTTTCCTAAAAATTTAAAATAGGTAAATCAAGGGAAAATAGGATATTATTATTGTAAGTCCTAGAATAATGAAGGAGGTAGAACGGTTGTTTGAAAGAGAGGGACGGTCATATATTTTAGAAAGGAAGGGCGAAACATGAAGTGTGCAATTGTGTTCATAGTGCTATCATTTTTGACGTTTTCCGTATCTAGCGTTAGTGCTTATGATTCGGAGTATCGTTATGACAAGAATGGTAATCTAAGCGTAATCACGCAAAATGAGACAGAAATCGTCTATCAGGCAGATAACAATGGAAATTTGACAAGTAGAAGCTTAAGAGAGAAGACGTATATGGATAAGTTGCAAAACGGAGATTTTCAAGAAGTAGACAATGGTGGTAAAGCGGTAGGCTGGTCATATATGACAGATAACAATGCTGTATCCAGCTTCATCATGAAAAAAATAGGATCACGAAATCATCAGCAGATTCAAGCCCGTAATATTCCAATGGGGAGTTTGATTGGGGTCAAGCAAACACTATCGATTCCAAAGGATTCTAGCAGGAATCTTGACGTGAAATCTTCATTGAAGATTGAACACTTACAGAATGCAGAGGCTGTGATGATGGTCGATTTTGTAGATAACACAGGAAAGGTTATCGGTAATGCGAGCCAAAAAAGCACGTTGCAGAAAGATTTCTTCTACACAATGAGCCTCAGAGAAAGTATGATTCCCCAAAAAGCAGAAAAAGCGATTGTGCAAATCGCGATCCATTCAACTGGCAATAATGCGGCTGGCACGATAGTAATTAAGGGGGTTGATGTCTCTTACGGTTTAGATTCTTATTTTAATTTGCTCATGAACCATGATTTTCAGGGCAGAGAAATTCAAGTAGCGGAGGGGGAAATTCCAGACTATTGGGGAATTTCAGGGGATACTGGTTCTGCTAGGTTTTACTTGAAGACTACAAATGAATATAAGAAAAGGCAGATTATTTCCCGTAATTCTAACAGTACTAGCAAGGAAAAATATATTATACAACATCTATTAATTGATGATTCTTCGAGAAAATATCAAATGAGAGGGATATTTCATCGGATGAATCATGCGGAATCTCAGTTGCAAATTTTGTTTTTTAATGAGAAGGGGACATTGCTAGGGACAGATTATACCTCTTCGGATAGTAACACTGACAAGACCACATCACTGAGAGGGAGTATTCCGAAAGGCGCAGTCTATGCAACCGTGTTTGTGGGGGCTCGTTATAGTGGTATTAGCATTGGCGACGTTGATATTGATCGTGTTTCAATCGAGTATAGTACAGAACCTCAGGCGTTATGGAACTCGCAATTTGCACAATTTGATAAAAATGTAGATGTCGCTCAAGGTTGGACAAAAAACACTAGGGGAGCGGCTGAAGGAGCTGTTTTTGGGCAGAGTGGTGACAACAGAGGCCAAAACATTGCTATACCATATGGAACCTGGGGAAATAAATCCGCTGAAATCTACCAAGATATTAAACTAGAACCGAGTTCAATGCAGAAAAAATTTTCTCTGCGCGGGGAAGTTTCAATTCTAGACAGCAATAATGCAAAATTGGAGATTGAAGTATACCTATATAGAGGATTCGGTGATATAAATAATTTTCCTAAAAAATATAAAAAAACCTATTCGTCACCAAATGAAAGACAGGTAATAAATATACAAGAAGATATTGAACCAAATACTCCTTACGCTACGATTTATGTCCGTTTATTGCCGATTGATCCTAACAAAGCGTGGGCAGAAAACGTCGTAATTCATAATTTGCGATTTAACCCGGTCTACAACAGTTCAGGGCCGATAGAAATGTTTCTTCCGGAAGAGATGGAATGAAGTGAAGTAAGCTCTCCATGATAACTCAATAGAAATAGAAGGAGGAAATAGCTTTGAAGAGATATTTGTCAATGATTCTTGCATGTGCACTATTGTTTACGAGTATACCTATTACATCAGCACAAGACTCTCCTAAGTCTTCGAATCTCTCATCCAATAGAACCGTCACTTCTAGTGTATATGGTGCAGACGAGAGTTTATCGGACTTAGAAGAGCTAATCACTGTTACCTCGATTACGGAAATGTTTGGCGTAGCAAGGGATTGGGTGGTCAATGAAATCGTGAAGGGCTACCAGCTTCATCATATTTATCAAGGGCTGCTTCTTCAGCAGAAGGGCGGATCGTATGAGCAGTTTATGGAACAGCAGTACCCCACGCTAGTTACGGATCCCCTACATGCTCATAATGCAAGTGTAACTGCTGCCGTATATGGCCCCGTCTCTGTGACGGATCAGGTTTATGGAGGAGAAGAACCTAGATCGGTAACCGATCTAGTATACAATCCCCAGCATCGGGTCAAGAGATCGCTGAGCGATAGTCCATACGACAAGGTCGCGCTGCAACGTGCACCGATTCGCTTGGATCAAGCTCCTTATGCAGTTGGTTCGGAAACTGATCATATATCGACCGTTGATGCTTCCCTGCGTGTTGAGGCAACGGATCTGGTCATGCCTGGAGCTAACGGTTTAGACTTTGCGCTGCGACGCGTATACGACAGCTCTCGAGCCAAGAACGATATTACTTTCAACGCGGATAGCTATAAGAACATCACGAAACAATCAACCGATGAAGAAGGCAGATTCAAGCTCGGAAAAGGGTGGATTTGGGATATATCCTATTTCAAAAGAGTAGACGGACAGATGTACCTATATATTTCCGGCTTAGGCACTTATCGAATCGATGGATCTAATATTGTGGGGTATCCTTTTCATGATCTGAACTTTTCTGAATCAGAGAATGTAAAGATAGGAAGTGAAAAGGCTGCGTATGAGCTTGCCAATTATAAAACAGGGGTACGGCAATATTTTAATGCCGTGGGCGACTTAATTCTAATAAAGGATAAAGACGGGAATTATATTCAATTCATCTATTACGGTACAGAACTAGGTACAGTAGTGACGTCAAACAGTTCAAGAACCGGTGCCAATGCTATGTTTTTTACGTATAATCCCGATAATACAATTGTCGTGGAAACCGGAGGTCGGACAGTTGTCTATAAAAAGCAAAGAGTGACCTCTATTAAAGGAGAATCCGTCCTAGAACAAGATCTACTGACTGAGGTCATCGATCCGATGGGGCGATCCACCAAGTACGATTACAGTGTGTGGAAAGACCTTTACTTCAACTTTGACAGGGATCATAAAGATTATCGCAAGGATGGACAATCCGATTTAATGAGAATGAAATGGGGGAGAAACGATACCATCGCCTTAAGCGTAATCGAGCATCCAACGAAAGCAATTACCCGGCTTGCATTCGATACTCCGGTATTCCGTAAAATTGGGGAGTATGCGGAAGAGGAAACGATTCGCTATAAAACGCGTAGGGACTCCTATAGTTCGACCTCTGGAACGCATCAAAATGAGTTGATTTTCACGTTCAATAACGGTGATGTAGGGAAGGAGTTCAAAGATAACTCTTTCTCGGTGGATGTAACGGACGGTCTGAAAACAACGACCTATGTGTATGACAAACGATATAATGGAAGTGATGCCCCATCGAGTCTATACTTGGAAGAAACGAGGACGCGTACAGATAGCGGGAATGAAGGACGAAAGGTCAAATATGAATATGACAGAGGAATGAAAAACCCGAACCCAATTCGAATTGAGGAGGTTCGAAGCAGAGATGGGCGAAACTCGGCACCTCGAATTACGACTAGAACGTATGATGGGAAAAATTGGGGGTATATCGTTTCTGAAAAGAACCCGTTAGGCGCCACAAGCAGTTATGAGTATGGGGAGCTGGGATCTCCGAATAAGCAGAAGGGGCTTATCCGCAGCGTTGTGCCTACAGGGCAAAGCAAGAACCTGCATTCCGAATACCAATATGATCGAAGTACTGGCGGACTGCTGCAAGTGCAATCTAAAAACGAACAAGGAACGATCGTGCAGCAGTTGAATTATGAATATGATCCCATGGGGAATCCGATCACGATACGCATCAAGGGAGAGCCTCGGGATACGGTTATCCAGCAAGAGTTCAGCCCTGAATTTCGAACGATGTTTTTGAACAAGCAATCGGTGAATGTTACGAATGTCGACGGAGCACCGGACAGCATCGTATCCCGAATGGAGTATAACACATCGACAGGAGATCCGACGAAATACATCGATGGCAACGGAAATGAAACGAAGTATACGCATGATAAGCTGGGACGGATGACTGCGGAAATCTATGCGGACGGCACACAGACCGCTGTAGCTTACGATGATGCAGCAAACAAAATTACGATTACGCACCCGAACGGACAGCAAATCGAAAAATGGTTCGATCCATTGGGAAATCTAATCAAAGAAACGAATGGACGTGGCGGGGTAGCAAGGCATAAGTATGATCGCTATGGCCATATGATTCGAAAAGGAACCTTTGACGATAATTGGATTGAATATGAATATGATGCTTGGGGACGCGTAACGAAAGAAAACTTCATCTATGGCCAGAACCGAACCATCTACGACGATGCCGCAAACACGAAAACGACTTACGATGGGGCCAATAATGGAATACGTGAAACCTACGATGTGATGGATCGCTTGATTACAAAAGAAGAAATCAAACCATCTGGTCAAGCTGTGGCAGCGGCACGGTACGAATATGACCTCGCGGGGAATGTTCAGACTGCCTACGATGGTAATCACAATGCGACAAAGTACGAGTATGATGTACTAGGCCGCCTGATCGCCGTTACAGATGCCGAAGGAAAGACGACACGCTATCGGTATAATCTGTCGGGAGATATGGTCGAGATTAAGTATGCGGACGGAAATACGATTGAAAAACGGTATGACGAAATCGGCCGATTGCTGCAGCAGATCGATCCGAACAAGCAAAGCAAACGTTTCTACTATGACGGCAATGGAAACGTGATCAAAAGCATCGACCGGAAAGGCCAGGTTCAACAGTTCGAGTACAGTAACCGCAATTTCCTGACTGCCCTCGTTGCTCCGGACGAGAGGATTTCGTACAGCTACGACTCGACGGGCAAGCGGATGGCAATGACGGATCAGACGGGCACGACAACTTATGCCTACTATCCAACAGGAGAATTGGCATCGATCACCTATCCCGATCAAACCAGAATCAATTACGATTATGAAATTAGGGGATTGCGTACAGAACAGACCGTTACGGCCGGGGGCTATAAGATCACGCAGCGAATCGGGCACCTTGGCATCTTGCCGAACCCAACAAGTATGGCCGTCTTAGATGCCAACGGCTCGCAACTCACGCAATTTGAATACAAATACGATGGCTCGTATACTCGCTTGGCAGAATTGAAATCGGCGCAAGGATTCTTGGAGAACTATGCGTATGATGGCTTTAATCTTGCAGGCATCCAGCAGAAGCAAGGAGCTGCGCTGTTAGGAAACTACAGCTATGCCTATGACAACAATCGCAACATTGTAGCGAAGAACGACAATGGAGCAGGGTATCAATTCAGCTATGATCCATTGAACCGAATCAAGACCTCAAGCCAGTTCAACGAGGCATACACATACGATAATCGGGATAACCGCAGAACCCTGCAAAGCGATCAGGTACCGAACATCAAGGGAGCCAGCTACGCGTACGACAGCCGCAACCGTCTGACTCAAGTAACAACGGAAGACGGCAAAATCGTCAGCTACCGCTATAATGGGGACAACCTCATGGTGGAACGGACCGAAGGCGGCGTAACGACTCGTTACTACTATGACGATAGAGCGAAGATAGTAGCAGAAGGAAGAGTAGAAGGCAACGGCAGCGTCACGATTACGGCAGCGTATGTTCATGATTCGATCGGCAAGCTGCTGGCCCGCCAGGTACCAGGACAAGGTCTGCAATACTACGTATCCAACGGACACGGTGATGTTACCGAAATTCGGGATGCCCAAGGCAATGTACTGAATCGCTATACGTATGACATCTGGGGCAATCCTTTGGTCCAAGAGGAGCGAGTCCCGAACATTTTCCGATACTCGGGCGAATACTGGGATACGACAACGAATCTGCAATATTTGCGCGCAAGATGGTATGATCCAAGTGTAGGACGGTTTATTAATGAGGATACGTATGAAGGGGAAATCAAGAATCCGCTGAGTTTGAATTTATATACGTATGTTTACAATAATCCATTAATTCATGTAGACCCTAGTGGACATATTCCTACTGCGCTTGAAGCGGCAATAATGGCAGATCACATCTATAGTGCCGAAAAAGGAAGGGAATATACCCTTTCAGGTGGATGGACATTTGAGGATTTAATAACTGGCGGCGATAATATGAAAATGGGGGTATACTCGAGAGTAAAAAGTGATGGGAAAACTGAATACTCGTTAGTTAATAAAGGCACTTCGCCAACAAGTTTGAATGATTGGAAAAATAACGTGCAACAGTTGTTTGGTTCATCAGATGACATGAAAGCATCAATTGAAAAGTCAAAAGAATTTGTTAAAAGTAATTCCAATAATGAAATAACCATGATCGGACATTCAAAAGGTGGAGCAGAGGCAGCTGCAAATGCAGTAGCGACAAATAAAAATAGCTTCATATTCAACCCTGCAACTGTAAATCTTAAAGCGTACGGTTTAAATTCTTCCAATTATAGGGCCAGCATGACTGCATTTATCGTAAAAGGAGATGCACTAAATGGTGCAGAAGGTTGGTTCAGTAAACCAATAGATAAAGCGGTGTATTTACCTCAACAATATGGAGGGGGTTGGAGAAATTTGTGGCAAACCAGTATGTATGACAATATACGAAATCACTCGATGGGTGCAGTCATGGATGCATTAAAGGAAGCTGGGTATAAATGAAGATAAACCCACTTTCAGTTGTGATTATTGTTGTGACGGCTATTATTGCGATTGTGCTATATATTACCGTATGGCCGTGGCTTATGATATTTATAGGGAACTTCTTATTGCCGAGTCCTTCACGTCCCGAAGTAACATATGCTGAGTTTCCATTTCGTCTAGAATATGAAATTAACGGTAAACGAATAGTTATTAAAGATACCTTAATCTGTGAGTATGATGGCATTGGCGTAGATGAAGGCAGGGGGAAATATCGGAAATGGAAAGAGCATTTAGCCAGCGGAAATCAAAATATATTGTTGTTGAAGGTTAATGACACAAAAGAAATATATTACTATCCGGGTTCTGCTCAGTACTATATGGGTGATATGAATGAAGGAGTAACGTACACACAAAGTTTTCCTAATGCAAGATATTTTGAAAAGTATGCGGATGGAAGTACCAGAGATGGTATTATACGTGCAGATGAATTACTTAATAAATACAATATTAAATTGATAAGTTGGGATTACACTCAGCCCATTAAAAATAACTTTTCTACAACTAAATAATGATGAAATATCTTTTGAAGAAAGGAGTTGTCTATAACAGAACGTGTTGATTTCAATGTTCCACTGACGGGTATGAGTCCGTTTGAATAATGCTAATCAATAATAGCAAAACCATTTTTATTATAGTAACAGAGTCGAGCCACATGCGAGTTAATACTCCATGTGGTTTTCTTTGTTTAAATATTAATGCCAAACTATTGACGTACCAATACGTCAGGTGGTATATTTGTTTCAAGACGTATTGATACGTCATTGTGAATGGAGTGATAAATATGATCGGACTTGAATACATCGTAAAGCTATATAACGGAACATATAAGAAATTAGCTGAGAAGCTGGAGATCACGCCTTCAACAGTAACAGATTGGTTGAGTAAGCGTCGACCCATACCCAAAGCTAAACTTGAAGCACTGTCTAAACTATTCAAGTTGGAAACTGAATATTTCCAAAAAGAATTAACGAAAACTGAGGAAATTGAACTGCGATTGGACTACCTTAATCGAATTTCGAGACGGGATTCATTTGAAATACCTGACTATTTTACGGAAGCAAATGGAACTGAACATGAGTACACAAGGTCGATTGACCCTTATGAAGAAGAGAAACGAATGATTTATGATGAATTGAAAATTGAGAAGATAATTCTTCGGCTTCAAGGTGTTTTATATGATGAACTGTATTCTGTTGACAAAGGTAATAAAGGATACGAGATACTTGAAAGAACTTCAAATGTATTCAATGAATCTGTATCAGATAATTTAAATGTTGAGCAGCAACTACAATGGGAGAGTAAGCATGACAGGCGGATTGAAGCGTTACGCTCCATGATGTATTTCATGGGTATTACAGGATTTATGGTGTGGAATGAAGGTGATGAAAATTTTCACAATGAATTGTATAAGCTTCTGAAGAAGTATGATTTACTGTGGATTGAAGATTAGAATAATAAAGTTTAAAGGGGGTGAGGATGATGTAACTATGTCACCCATTCTTATAACATATCCAATTACATTCAAGATTCTAGATTATCTTAAAAATAGAGAGAAGGTTATATATGTTTGACACCGTAAGGTTGAAAGTAAGACCTGTTTACATTGATTCAGGCATATTGAATCAGCTTACTGGTAACGCTATTACATTTTTGAGCAAGGAAACAGGTGCGTTAAATACAAGTTATACGATTTATGATGAACAAATTCCATATATAAAATATATCGAGAGTAGTCAAACCCTACATATCCAAGTCTCCATTCCCAAGTTCCTATATGGAGACAATGTAACAATGTTAGAAGAAGTAGATATACCACTATTCTTCGATAGATTACAAGAAAGAATACAGCAGTTATTTCATATTCATATTCCACATTCCGAATGGACGGTCAGTCGATGTGATGTTTGCTTGAATTTTCAAGTCGGTAAGAATGTTGGTGATTACGTGAGGTTACTAAGCAAACAGCAATTAGCCTATAAGAACACGACTATGTACAACCAAGATCAGACTGTAGAATATTGGAATAAGAGTAGTAGAATCATGTTCTATGACAAGCATAAGCAAGTCACGAAAGCTAAGGAATCAAGTGACATTATCGAGCGTGCCAAGGGGATATTGCGACTTGAAGTCAATCCGAGCGATAACGACATGAAGAAGTATGCACCTTCAAGGAAAGCCATTGAATTGATTGCCAAGCCTTTCTTTAACTACATGACAGATAAGGTGCTTGGTCAGATCGAATATCCAACAGAAGCTAGTGACATAGGTTTAGCTTGGTTGATGGAAAACAAAGAAGACATATCCAAGATCGAAACCATGCTTGGCTTCCAAATGCTGCAACGCATGTTCGACGAATCGACGCTAAGGCAGATATATAAACCATCAACCTATGCCATCCGCAAGAGCACGGCAAAAAAATGACAATTCCCAAAGGGAACTGCCTAAGTCCATTAGCTATAAACAGCTAGGAAACACATCCTCTCAGACAGGGACACGTTATTTTGCCGATAACGATAAAAAGTCCATGATGATGGATGAAATAAAAATAACATAATTATAATTGTACGTGAAAACTAAGAGAAATCAATCCAATAGATTAAAAAATGTTTACCATCACGATAACTGTTATCGGGGGATGGTTTACATCTAAAGGCTTGAAATGAATTGGAGAAAAGGGCATAGCACATCCAGCGACCGACTATGGATGAATTTTTAAATGTCTATGCTTCCTGATCTTCAACAATTAGTTCATGAATCGAAATGTCTAAAGCTTCACAAACGGCTTCTAACGTTCGGATATAAACCCGATCAACAGAGTCGGAACATAGATGATTAATCGTTGCATGTCGAATATTCATCTGTAAAGAGAGTTGCCGCTGAGAAATCCCTTTTTCGGCTAGTATTTCTTTTAATCTAATTTTTAATTTCATGGGAAAGTAATCCTCCACCAAATACATCATACTGTTAACCGTACTATATCATATTCTATCCATCCTAGCATTGATATATACGCTTAAAGGTAATACAATAGTTATATACTTTTAAGGGTATAACTCTTTAGCGTAACATTAATTCTAATTCGTGTAACGCTAGGGTTAACAGGGAGGTAATCCAATGAATGTCATAGGTTATGCTCGGGTTAGTACACAAGGACAAGCGAAGGATGGCTACAGCCTGTCTTACCAGCAAGATGAGATCAAAGCCTATTGTGAACGACAAGGATGGCATCTGGTTCATG
>NZ_JMDX01000194.1:0-10930 GCF_000935845.1 Paenibacillus sp. E194 | reverse complement strand
TTTCTTATTTCTAACTTATAAAAGTAGTATCATTGCGTGATTAAGAGTTTCGATATCGAAGCACGTTCCATATGCCTTCATTGGCGAAGCTTCGGGCCCATACAGCAACTCCGCCGAGCTTAAGACGTTCTGCCATTTGAATGCGAGATTGAATCGATTGTTTGTCCTCGATCCATATTTTCTGAGTTGCGCCTTCCTCCTCATATTCGACATAGTGCTGACCTGCAGCCTCCGAATAAACAGGCTTCAACTTACGATCCTGAATCAAATCTTGTACTTTCTGCATGCCAACAGCCTTAGAGGATACTTTCACCTCTCCACCTTCTGTTGTCTCTGTCCATATCCTTGTGTATAGCGGCATTCCAAGCACGAGCTTATGTGGAGGCACATTATCCTCTTCCATAATTCGCTTCATAGCATTCTCTGTCCATGGCAAGGATGCAACAGAACCAGCAGTCGGGCTCGTCGCCCAATGTTCATCGTAAGCCATAACCATCATGAAATCGACAGAACGCGCCAGCTGTTCCCGATCCAAAAATTGCGACCATCTACCGCTCCCAGACTTCGCCGTTACATCAATCGATACAACAAGCCCCTTCGCATGTAGACGAGGAGTAAGTTCTCTTACAAACTGCGTTAAATTATCGCGGTCTTCGACATTTACGTTCTCATAGTCAATATTAATGCCGTCAACGTTGTATTTCTCTGCGAGCTTAACCAATTGTTCTATCGTTCGGTTACGTTTGTCGAAGGTTGCAAGCGAAGCTGTAGTTCGGTCTGGATCAAAGCTGTTGCTGTACAGCGCCCATACCTGCTTCCCATTCTGATGCGCCCATTGCATAAGACGCGGATCTGCCTTCTCATCTACATTCCCCTCGTTATCAGCCAAGCTGAACCACGTTGGGCTTATGACATTCGTCCCCGGCATCGCGGGCAGCTTGGTTGGATCCGGATTACGCGAGTACACAGCTTCCCAAGCCAAGCTTACTGGTCGCTTCTCTTTTACAAACGTAGGAACAGGCGCTGGTGAGATTGAAGGAACTGCTACACTTCCCTTACGCTGAATCTCGTCTTTAGCAACATAACCGACATTGCCGCCTTCCGCCTCAATCCGGAGCCAGTCTCCCTCTTCACCCCAGACCGTGACTTGCGTTCCACTTGTAAGCTCCTCTAAGGAGGGAGCTTGATTACTAGCATTTTCACGCAAGGCTATTTTGGTATCACCCTTTTGCTGAATGACGATCCCCTGTTGAAGAGTCTGACCTGGTGTGCTTAGTTGAACTGCACCATTCGAAGTGTACTGCTTCGCACGCAAGCCGTATACTTCCTTCAACGCAGTCATTGGAACATAAATGTCGCCGCCAATTTGTTCAGCAGCTGCTGACCACTGTTTAGCTTGACCATTCAAGCTTCCCGTTGAGTGTCCAAGTGCAACTGAAGCAACATCCTTAGAACTTGTCATAATGACGGTTTCGGAACTATTCTCATACACAATAGAGAGCTTATCAGACAATGCCTGAACAGGTATGAGCAATTCCTCACCTTTGCCCTTCGTCCCATATCCCATCCAAGCACCGTCCCAGATCAAGGGCTGTTCTACCCGAGACATCTGGGAGTCTGCCTCATGCTGACCAGGTAACCAACCCCTGATACCATCCCATCCTTTCCATACACTCGCTGCCAGGATGGCGAGTCCAATCAGAATAAAGAGACATCCTCCTCCCTTCCTCTTTTTACGGTTCTTTCCGCCAGTTCGATAATGCGGAGCACCTCTCCCCATTCCATTGCTTCTCATATAGTCAACTCCTACTTCTTCAGACTGCATCATTGGATTCGATAAAATAAAAAAGCGCGCAAGCATGAACTGCCGCGCGCATTTACATTTCTGCATTGTATTGAATATCGACCATCACCTATTGCTCCTTAGTCGATTCCACACAGGATTGACATACACCATACACTTCCATTCGATGTCCGCGTACGATAAAACCAGTAGCCTCTGCAGCCGATTTCTCCACCGATTCCATTAATTCAGGAATAGCGTAATCAACGATCTTGCCGCATCGCTCGCAAATGGCATGATAGTGATCTGTTACATTGGCATCAAATCGACTAGAACTGTCCCCATATGTCAACTCATGAACGAGCCCCGCTTCAATAAACAACTTCAAGTTGTTATATACGGTAGCAACGCTCATGCTCGGAAAATCCGGCTCGAGTGCTCGATATATTTCATCTGCTGTCGGATGATTCATCGCATCCATCAAATAAGCCAATATCGCATGTCTCTGTGGCGTGATGCGTACTCCGGACATTTTCAGATGTCCCAATGCATGTTGAACCCGCGTTTTCATCTTGTCCACCGCCTTCTACGCTCACATTAGTTCTATACGGGTTATCCCAACAAATCGTAGATTGTAACGATTCTCAGAAAATAATCTCTATATGTCCATTGTACGTGGAAGTTTTTTGTTTTGTCAATCCTTAATACGTCGCGCTGTTACCGTTTTCGTATGCTAATGTCACCATTTGTGTCCAAATGGACTTGATACGTAGCATTTCCTATTGTACCCTCTACTTTATTCTTTACGACATGGAAGGGAAAATCCGAATCTATATCGATGTCTCCAAAACGATTCATCGCTTGCAATGTAACATCCGCCCACTCGGATATGCCAATGGTCGTATCGCCCGCCATGTTCTGCAATTTCCAGTTGCCGCCGATGTTCTCTGACTCAACAAGCATGTCTCCACTCAAGGTCTCTGCTTGGACTGCACCAGCCGATTCATGAATGTCGATATCTCCTGATTTCGTATCCGCCATCGTCTTCCCACTGATGTCGTACATCGTAATATCCCCTCGCATGGTAGATACTTTGGCATCACCGCGAATATTTTGCACAAAGAGATTACCATTCAGTGTCTCTCCCTGTACTGGGGCTTCAATATTAAGCAGCTTAATATCACCATTGTTGCTCTTCGCCACTGCTTCGGCTTTCATATCATGGATCGCGATATCCCCATTATTCGTCATCACATCCGTCTTCCATATAACATGAGTCGGAATGGTGATGATCATATCAATGCGGATTGGCCGATTCCCTACTGCAAATTTCGAACCGTTCGCAGTAATCGACAACGTATGTTCGTTAGGCTTATTCTCGATGGATGCTCCAGACTGGTTGGACAGCGATTGTGCGTGCTCTCTATCCACTCCGCTTACAATTGCACTTAGCTCAACATCCATATTCTCTACATTCCCAGTCTGTATCCGAATCTCCCCATTGTCATTACGAACAATGAGCTTCGAAATATCCCCTGATATCGAGTGTTCCAGCTTCGGCAGCCGGATAGATATCCCGTCCTCACCAGTCATCTCCTTCATCATGGAGAAGTCGAATTGAATGCTCCGCACCCAATCCCGGAACAGGGAAGGCTGAGAAATCATGAAGACGGAGACTGCAATAAAAACAGAAACGAACATGCCTAAAAAATCTAAGCGCAGACGGCGAGTATCCCCTCGCTTGCTGTGGTACACGCCAGTCCAAATATATTCGATCCCCCAAATAATAAATACTAAGGGCCACCATATTAATAATAATCGCAATGTATGATATCCAAACAACTGATCGCTGAGCAGCATGATTCCGACAACGACAAGCAGCAGCGAAGCAGTAATTCTCCCTACCTTAACCACTGAAGACCATCTCCTTCGGTTGTCCATCAGCGTCTCTTATTCGATTCCTTCACAAGCAAAAAGATACCGCCACCAATAAGAAGAGCTGCTCCCGCGTAGGATCCCGCATACGTAAAGAACCAACGAAGCCACGCTGGATCTACGGTTAATAGCAGCATAACTATTCCCCCGAACAGAAGAAAGAGCCCTAAGAGCGGCCCTTGTCTGGTCGGCTCTATGCCACCAAACATCGCTTGATGATTGACACGTTCCGTACATTGCAAGGCATCAAACAAATTAAAAAGTAAATCACCGGCATCATTAATCCTAACAATACGACTAGCGGTACATTCACTTTGGCATCTATTGCTGTGAAATACACGATAGCTACGATATCTAAGGCCAGCATCATCATAATAAGCAGCCCGCGCTGCATTAACCCTAAGTAGAAATGACCTGCTCCAGGGAAAATAAAGGACAAGAACAAAGAAAGAAACTTGCTCTTCTTCTGCGGCATTGCTCCATACATCGGAGGCGGTGGTATAGGCGCTCCTGGGCCATATCCTTGATGATCCTCATGAGCATGAGACATGCGTTCTCTCCGCGCTAATTGTTCCAGACGCTTACGCAAAAACTGTTCATCCTGCTCCTTATTAGCAGACTGCTCACGGAATCCTTGATTGTGAGGTTCATGTAATTGATCGTCTTTTCTATCAGCCAAGTCCTTCCCTCCTTACATAGCTCCTAATCCGGCATGTTCCTGCCACGCTCGCTTAAACAGCATCTTAGCGCGGTATAATCTAGTTTCAACCGTTCTAACTGGCATCTTAAGCATCTGCGCAATTTCTGCGTATGTTCGCTGGCGCATGTGGTACAACTCCATGACCATACGATATTTCTCTGGCAATGCCCGAAGTGCTTGGTGGACCTCTTCACATTTTTCCTTTTTCATCACGCGTTCTTCTGGCATATCAGCAACATCATGAAGTTGAAAGGATGCAATATGGTGCGGCTCAAGCCGTTCTACCCGGCCTTCTTTCCGTTTTTTGCGCAATATATCAATCATCTGGTTCTTCGTTAGCCGATACAGCCATGTCGTAAATTTCGAGTCGCCCCGAAATGAATGAATATGGCGATACGCCTTCACGAAAACCTCTTGGGCGATATCTTCCGCCAAATAACGATCTTGTACCGTCTGACAAATACACGTTATCACAAATGGACGGTGTCTTTCCACTAAAATACGCATTGCTTCCTCGTTACCTTGCTGCACTTGACTGACGATCAGTTCATCCGAAAATTGAGTTGTCTTACGATACACCATAGTCTCTTCCCTTCTCTACCCAGCAAAATTCATTGTGCGAATTCGCTCTACCGTACGTATTAAGCTTATATTCATTGTACGTTGGATACAGAAATGAAAGAAACCTTCCTGAGTCTAGGAAGGTTTCACCGACTTTAGTCTAGGATCGCTTTGGACTCTTACTCTAATGTAACAGTGCGAACCCCTTGCACTCGCTCGAGTTGCTCCACAAATACGAACATATCGAACTGTTTGGGGACGCCAAGAACGAGCTGCAATTCTGCTCGCTTCTCCACCATTGGATCGCCAGTTTGATTCAACAAGCGCTGGAACATCATCTTCTTGACGGTAACATCATGGGTTTCCATAAAGACATGGAGCTCATGAAGAAATTCAGAAGTAGAATCTGCATCTAATGTTAAAACACGTGTGCGCTTGCCACCGAAGTAACGCTGTTCTACCTTGTTGAATCCGAACAAAATGACGATGACCAGGATAGTCGTCACTACAGCTGCATATTGGAACCCAGCACCTACTGCCAGTCCAATCGCCGCAACGACCCATAAAGAGGCTGCTGTCGTAAGTCCTGCAATTGATTTGCCCGTAAAAATAATTGTTCCTGCGCCAAGAAAACCAATGCCTGTAATTACTGCTGTAGCGAGACGAGCAGGATCCACACGAACATTTCCTTCGTACACGAAGCTGGAGAAACCATAAATGGACAACAGCATAATAAGTGCCGAACCAACGCAAACTAATATATGTGTTCGCAGCCCCGCTGGGTGATTCGCTTGTTCCCGCTCCAATCCAATCAATCCGCCAAGCAGCATCGCAAGCAGCAATCTAAGCGTTAATGAAAAATCATCAATTACCCACGGACTTGTTGCAGGTATCTCCGCGAGCAATTCCATATCCGACTACCTCCTTCTTTCCAGGTGACGCAGCCATATGCCCGGCGCAATCTCCTCGTCGCGCACAAATCGAAAGCCTTCACGTTCATACAATGTCAGCGCAGGAAGATTGCGAACTCCCGTTGCAATACGGTGGGTATGAACATCCTGCATATTAAGCACATGGCCCAACAAACTAGCACCGATCCCTCTCCGAAAATAATCCGGCCGAACCATCAATCTGCAAATCTCCATAATTACAGGCCCTGTCATTTCGATGGATACCGCTCCAGCCAACTGATTCTTATCCCACCAGCCATAGAATGTTTCTATGGTATTTTGCAGATCCTCTACTGTTTCCATCAGAGGGGGTATCTTGTCAAAGCCAATCATGTCCGCCTCAATCCGGTATGCCGCCTGTTGTAGGTTCCAGAGTTGATCCAATGTTGCAACATCATTCATATTCAACTGACGTATCATGTCTATCACTACCCTTTCGGAATAACAGAGTATACGAATACATGAAAATAACTTGAATCTACACGAAAAGCGGAGATTCACTCCGCTTCCATGCTTGGCTCCAGCGTTCAGATATGTTACCCATCCGTCCTACGGAGCCCTATTCGGTTCTTCATTTGATCTATAGCTTACATTACAGCTCGCTCAAGCACTGAACAAGCAATTCGTTCACAAGACCCGGGTTGGCCTTACCCTTCGTCTCCTTCATCACTTGCCCCACGAGGAATCCAATCGCCTTCTGCTTGCCCGCACGGTAATCTTCAACCGATTGTGGGTTGTTTGCGATTACTTGCTCAACAACAGACTTAATTGCGCCCTCATCGCTAATTTGGACAAGCCCTTTTTCTTCAACGATAGCTTGTGGAGCCTTACCTGTCTCCAGCATTTCCTTAAAGACAGTCTTGGCGATTTTCGTGCTGATCGTACCCTTCTCAATCAAGCCGATCATTTCGCCCAAGCCTTGGCCTGTAACTTTTGAAGCGTCCGCTTCAAGACCATTCGCGTTCAAGTATCCAAGCAAGTCGCCCATAATCCAGTTGGCCACAGATTTCGCGTCCTGCGTATATTGGAGGCTCTCCTCGAACAAGTCAGCCAGCTTCTTCGAAGCCGTAATGACTTCTGCATCGTAGCTTGTTAAGCCATATTCGCTCGTATAACGTGCCTTGCGCGCATCCGGCAACTCCGGAATCGACGCCCGCACACGCTCTCTCCACTCCTCATCGATAATAAGCGTGACCAAATCAGGATCTGGGAAGTAGCGATAATCGTGGGCCTCTTCCTTGCTGCGCATCGTGAGCGTACGCCCTTGCGCTTCATCCCAGCGGCGAGTTTCCTGAACAACCTTACCGCCGTCATCCAGGATGTCAGCTTGGCGCTCCTCTTCATATTCAAGACCACGTTGAACGCCGCGGAAGGAGTTCATATTTTTCAATTCTGCCCTCGTACCCAATTCTTTCTGGCCAATCGGGCGCAAGCTGATGTTCGCATCACAGCGAAGGGAGCCTTCCTCCATCTTCACATCGGATACGTCGCAGTATTGCATAATTGCCTTCAGCTTTTCCAAATAAGCCTTCGCTTCTTCGGGTGAATGAAGCTCCGGTTCAGATACGATCTCAACGAGAGGCGTACCTACGCGATTGAAATCAACGAGCGAAGCATAGCCGCCGTCTACGTGCGTCAGCTTGCCTGCATCTTCTTCCAAGTGCAGACGGTTAACACCGATCCGCTTCGTTTCCCCGTTCACTTCGATATCAATCCAGCCATTCTGACCGATCGGCTGATCGTATTGCGAGATTTGGTAGGCTTTTGGAGAGTCCGGATAGAAATAGTTCTTCCGGTCGAACTTGCTGATCGGTGCAATCTCGCAGTTCAGTGCCATAGCAGCCTTCATTGCATATTCCACCGCTTGGTGGTTCAATACCGGCAAAGCGCCGGGATGCCCTAAGCAAATCGGGCAAGTATGCGTATTAGGCGGTGCTCCGAATTCGGTAGAGCAACCGCAAAAGATTTTCGAGTTGGTGTGCAGCTCAACGTGCACTTCCAAGCCAATGACCGTTTCATATTTCGTACTTGGCATGTCGTAAGCCTCCTCAATTACAACTGCGGACGCAGCTTATGGAACTCCGTGCGTTGTTCGAACGCATGGGCTGCACGAAGCACAGTCGCTTCGTCGAACGCCTTGCCAATCAACTGCAAGCCAACCGGCAGTCCATCCGCCAAACCACATGGTACGCTAATTGCTGGAACGCCAGCCAAGCTGACCGGAATCGTCAATATATCATTCAAGTACATCGCTAATGGATCATTAATTTGCTCGCCGATACGGAACGCCGTTGTCGGTGCTGTAGGCCCGAGCAAAATATCGAACTTGTTAAACGCTTCGTCAAAGTCACGCTTAATCAAAGTACGGACTTTCTGCGCCTTCAAGTAATAGGCATCATAGTAGCCGGAGCTTAGTGCATAAGTACCGAGCATAATGCGGCGCTTCACTTCTTGTCCAAAGCCTTCACTGCGGGAACGATGATACAGATCCAGCAAATTGTCAGGGTTGTCCGCACGCACTCCGTAGCGAACTCCATCGAAGCGCGCCAAGTTGGACGAAGCTTCCGAGGAAGCAAGCAGGTAGTAGGTCGCTACTGCATATTCGGTATGCGGCATCGATACTTCTTCCCAAGTTGCACCCATATCCTCGAATACTTTCAAGGCAGCGAGCACAGCTTCCTTCACCCTCGGATCGACACCTTGTCCAATATATTCAGAAGGCACGCCAATACGCAGACCAGCCACATCACCTGTCAGCTGTGCCGCATAGTCTGGGATTTCGACCTTCGCCGAAGTTGAATCCATCTTGTCATAGCTAGCGATCGCTTGGAGCACAAGAGCTGCGTCTTCTACATTTCTCGTAATTGGGCCGATTTGATCCAAAGAAGATGCGAAGGCAACCAAGCCGAAGCGAGATACGAGACCATATGTCGGCTTCAAACCAACAACGCCGCAATAGGATGCTGGCTGTCGGATCGAACCGCCTGTATCAGAGCCAAGAGCAAATGTAACTTGTCCCGCCGCTACAGAAGCCGCGGAGCCACCACTGGAACCACCTGGCACTCGCTCCAAATCCCAAGGGTTACGTGTCGTCCGATAAGCTGAATTCTCATTGGAACCACCCATTGCGAATTCGTCCATGTTCAGCTTACCAATTGTAATGGCACCCGCTTCCTTCAACTTACGGGATACTGTACCGTCATATACAGGCACGAAATTATCAAGGAATTTACTTGCACATGTTGTACGAATTCCTTCCGTTACGATGTTGTCCTTAACCCCTGCAGGGATACCAGCCAATAAGCCAATCTGTTCTCCTGCCGAGATGCGCTTGTCGATTGCGGCTGCCTCGTTACGGGCACCCTCTTCATTCATAGTAAGAAATGCTTGCACTTGCTCATCCGTGCTGGCAATGCGTCGGAATGACGCGTCCACCAATTCAGAGACGGAGAGCTTGCGCTCTTGTATTGCTTGTCTTGCTTCCGTTAATGACATCTCAAGTGGTGTCAATGCGGGCATCCTCCCTTATTCGCTTTATTCCAGAACGGCCGGTACTTTGAACTGACCCTCTTCTTCTTCCGGTGCGTTAGCCATTACCTTCTCTATCGGCAGTGAAGGACGCGCTTCATCCTCACGCATCACGTTCCGTATAGGTAGAACATGAGTCGTTGGCGTGACGTCATCGGTATTCAATTCATTTAATTTTTCTGCATATTTTAGAATCGCGTTCAGCTGTTCCGTGTAACGCTCTTTCTCTTCATTGCTCAAGTCGAGTCTTGCCAACTTAGCAACGTGCTCGACGTCTTGTACGTGAATGCTCATCGGCAGCCTGTTCCTCCTTGCGCCATCAAGGCCAAATTCATCCCCTTATTATAGCTTAGAAGCGGAATCAACTCAACGCGTCATTCTGATAAAGTAATGGATGCAAAAAAACACCGAAGCACCGGAATGACCGGTGATCGGCGTCTTCTTTAAATCCAAGCTCTTAAATTCACTTGGCGAATGAACTCTTCTTGTGACATTGCCCCGTCCTGTTCGCTCTCTTCGCTATCAGGCTCTGCGTCTGCGTTCATAATTCGACGGAATAATGATTCATTATGGGTCGCCAGTGCATAATCGATAAGTGCTTCCCGTTCGATGCGGTCCGCTTCCTGCTGCAGCAACCGTTCCTCTTGATCGACATCGGATGCTGGCACGAAAAAGTTGCGGTTTGCTCTCGGAACTCGGATGACATAGTCGAATGCGTTGTCTGCATTGCGGTCATAGGCAATAATATAGCCGTATTCCCCGATAGGCAAATGTTGTTCGAAACGGTCGGCAACAATGACTACTTTCTCTCCCAAAGGCAGCATTGTCCATGCCTCCCATCCGTTAGATGTATTCTATATGGTACTAGAATTTATGGTTCCTGTAAATGTATACGTACGAGTATCGCAATTGGTCACAAAAAGAAGCCTCTCTATACTGCATACGATAAAAGCTGTACATCCGACTCTAGCTATTGTCAATGTTCACAAAGAAATGATTCGCAATCCTTCCTCCGCAGTTGTTAGCTTCTCATATCCATCTGCAGTAATCAGGTATGTATTTTCTATACCTACGACACCGCGTCCCGGGAAAGTGAATTTAGGTTCGATAGCAATAACCATTCCCTCCTGCAGCGGCTGCTTGAACCCGCGGGCCAATACAGGCCATTCATCAATTTCCATCCCAATTCCGTGTCCAAGAAACTTGACTTGATCCTCACCATATCCCATAAAATGCTCCTGCAATCCATACGATTTCGCCATACCAACCGCGTCTTCGTACAGCGTCTCGCATACCGTTCCTGGCTTCAAGTGATCCTCTGTTGCACGCAATATCGCTTCCGAAGCATCATAAGCACGCTGAAGCTCATCGTCCAGTTCCCCAATAACAAGGGTTCGGGTCTGATCAATAACATATCCATCGATGCAGCAGCCGAAATCGATCAGAATAGGTTCATTCACTTCAATCGACCTT
>NZ_JMDX01000193.1:0-10950 GCF_000935845.1 Paenibacillus sp. E194 | reverse complement strand
CTGACTCATAGGTTGACCAACATGCGAAGCTGTCACGCAGCAAAGCAACAGCTTGCTCTATATGTTCCGCTTGATTTGATATCAGATCAATGATTTGCATGGAATCCTCTCCGATTCTTCGATTTTACACATCTGTCTCTCCAGCCCTCCAACCAACTTCCTGACTCCAACTGCTCGCTCTGCGCATAATGTCCCAGATGATAGGTTCTTTGGCATCGACATATCCATGCCTGTCCTTCTGGTACTTCTTCATCAGCTCAAATTTGACCGCAGCATACAACTCACATTCAACAGTATGACAGCGCAAGTAATCTCTGAACAGGAGCGGGAACTGCTCCGCCCAGCTCCCCAATTCTCTCACATGGATATGCGTGCGCTTCCCTCCAGGAGCTTCGCGAAAATAACGCTTCGTCTTGTCTGAATTATCTGAGCGATGAACATAGCCGATCGAATTGAATTGACATATCAAATGTTCAAAGTCATCCCACGAACGAATAGATACCTGTATATCAATAATCGGCTTGGCTGCCAATCCTTCCACAGAAGTAGAACCAATATGATAGATCCGAGCAGCAGCATCGCCTAGCGCTTCTCTTATCCGTCGCCCACTCTCAAGAAATTCCGTTTTCCACGATGAATGATAAGGCACAATCTCAATATCCATAAGTCTTGCTATCTCCTCTAAAGTCTCCTAGTTTCAAGTGCGTAGACACCCTTAGGTGGCGACAGTCACTCCAACAGTAGCTGATACCTATCAAGTACACTCCGTCTATACAACCTTATCCGTCAAAATCGCCTGTACTTCGATTTCGACGAGCAGGGCAGGATCAATTAGGGCCTTGACTTCTACCATGGTAGCTACCGGGCAAATGTCGCGGAAAAATTCACCGTGAGCTCTGCCGATCTCTTCCCATTTGGTTATGTCTGTGACGAACATTCTTGTTCGAACAACATCGGTCATGCTGGCCCCAACTTCGTGAAGCGCATCAGAAATAACCTGCAGTATATATGTAGTTTGAGTGTAAGCATCATTTTCACCGACCACTTTACCATCGCGTATCGCTGTTGTGCCCGCAACTTCGACTTGATTGCCAACTCGTATCGCTCGGCAATAGCCTACCAACGGCTCCCAAGGCGATCCTGTAGTTACACGAACTCGCTCGGTCATTGTATCCCACTCCCTCTATATCATTCCGAAGTTAACATTAGAGTTTCTTATAATAAATAACGGTTGTGTGGTAGCTTCCATCTGCGGACTTGGCGAATTCCGGAATCCGTCCAGCTTCCATATACCCATTCGATTGGTACAACAAGTTGGAAGGATCTCCTTCTCTCGTATCAAGCACCAGCAGGCTTCGTTCTTCATGATGCGCGCAATCTTCCACAACTCGCAACAACCCCTTGGCAATTCCCATTCTGCGCTGGGAAGGGTGCACCATCAACTTCGCCACTTCCGCACGGTGAAGAGCATTTGGCTTTTGAGCGAGATGAAGCTGGATTGTACCGCACACCTGATTATCAACTAGCGCAACCCACAGGCGCACCTCCGGCTGCAATACCGCCGCCCAATAATCGTCAGCCATCTTGCGATCCAGTGGAGGGAGGAATCCTATTGATGCACCATCATTCACGACGTCCAATAACAACGTTGATAGCCCTTGAAGCACTTCTCCATCCAACTGCTCTATCTCTTTTATTTGAACACGACTGTCCATAGACTTCCACTCCGTTCGTCTGTCATAAATATTATGAACATGCTCCACAATTGCTTCCACAATACCTCTTGATATCTATTATTATCCACCCCAATAGAACCTGTCAAAGCAAGAAACGTTACAAAAATACCGTTCTTTCTGCGAGTCCCTCCCTTTACTTCAACCGTTCCGGTAGGTATAATTCGAACCAATGCTCCATTGTTCAACCGATGAAGTCGCGCAAAGGAGGAGGAAGCAAGATGTCTGCAATCATGAGCCCCTACGATCTAATCGTCTATTTTGGCTCTGATCATGTATCTTTTCTCACGAACAAAGTAGATGCGGACAAACACAGCCATAACTATATTCAGATTACGATCGGCCTTGAAGAAGATGTAGCGATAACGGTAGACGGAGTCGCCTATCAAGCTTCCGGCTTAATCTTGCATTCTAACATCGTTCATGAACTGCAAGGCCATGGACAGTGGCAATGGTATATGCTCATCAACCCTGAATCTGCATTCGGTGAGCATCTGAAGAGAACCTACTTACAGCACTCACCGATTTATATTCTAACAAGCAATCAAATCGAGGAACTGCAGCAGCTTGCAATCCAGCATTTATTTTCGCTACAGCAAGCAATGGAATACGACCAGATTTGGAACAAGTGCAAGCACATATTGAGCATGACGGATGACAATCTGCCGCCTATTCTTGACGCACGAGTTCATCACATCATGCAAGCACTAGAGAGCATTTCTCTCCCTCAATTGACTGTAAAAACACTCAGTAAGAAAGTATTTCTGTCCGAGAGCAGACTATCTCATCTATTCAAAGACAAGATCGGCATATCACTCGCCAGCTATATCGTTCATCATAAATTAGAACACGCATTCCATGCTGTCTTTAGCGGAAAATCCATAACAGACGCAGCAATGGAAGCGGGCTTTAATAGCCCTTCCCACTTCTCTAAGACCGTTCGAGACAAACTTGGCATGACTGCTCGTACAATTGTTCAACATAGCAGATATTTGAAAGTATGAATTCCTCCTCTCCTTTATAGTTGAAGGGGAAGGAGGAATGACCATGACAACCTATTTAGAAGCGACGGCATTAGTTGATTATAACCATCCATCGATTCAGAAGCTTATCATAGAGCGATCCTGGAAAGAGGCTAAAGAGTACGATAAGATTCGTGATATATACGATTATGTGCGCAACCAGATCAAGTTCGGTTACAACCGTGGAGACGATATTCCCGCTTCGGAGGTATTAGCAGATGGATATGGCCAGTGCAATACGAAGAGCATCCTGCTAATGGCCTTGCTGCGTGGAGTCGGAATCCCTTGCCGTATTCACGGCTTCTATATCGATAAGAAAATGCAAAAAGGAGCATTGACTGGCATCATCTATACATTCGCTCCCCGCAATATCGTTCATGCCTGGACAGAAGTTCATTACCAAGGCAAATGGCTGGCGCTTGAGGGCGTCATTATCGATGATACGTACCTTCAGCAAGTAAAAGATAGGCTGTGCAGCTACAACGGTGGTCATATCGGATATGGCATATCAGTGAAAGACGTGAAGAACATCAACTTATGCTGGCGTGGCGACAGCACCTATATTCAGAACTTCTCGATTACGGAGGATTTAGGCTACTACGATAACCCAGATGAATTCTTCGCGGCATACAACAATACGAAGAGTCGGTTTAAGAAAGCCATGTTGAATCTGCTTCGCAAGCGGGTAAATCGACGCACAGACTCATTACGGGGAGGCAAACTATAATTAGCAACTATACCTGACCCCAAATATAAATAGCCTATCCCCAAAGAGAGTAGGCTTAGATGCAACCTCAACAACCGTGCCCGCATTGCTTCGGGATAGCAAGCAGTGCGGGCATTACGTCATCGATGATGCAACAAGATCTCACCATTACATTCTGCACGAAATCGCGCTTGGAATTGCTCGGCGAAGATCATCTTCTGATCGTAAATATCTTTGGACAATTCATAGTTCAGCGCTTCTCGCGAGCTAGCTACATACTCGGCATAGTTCTCACTATCCCACAATTGAATGGCGTCGAATACATTTTCTTCGTTATTCCCGCTGTATACGAATTTCAGCCATATCTCCATGGAACCGAAATGATCCAATATATCTGCATCCTGAACCAGCTTCATATAATAAGGCAAGTCAGGAGAATCAGCTTGCTTCCGCGTATTATGGTGTCTGATAATTTCTGAAATACCTGCGAGTTCCTCTGCTGAACATGCGCCGTTCAGCAAGGTATGCACAAGTTCGGCTCCTGTAAGATGATGCGGCTCAATCCCTTTCGTTACGTCATGGAACAAGGCGCCCGCATAGATGATGTCATTCATTGTCGATTTGTTCGGAAAGAGACTCTTCCGCAAATGCATGGCTAGATTCGCCACACGTTGACCATGATAGTAAATGAATCCGCGTTCTCGATTGAGATGAGATTTTCGCTTGCTCATTGTCTTTCTTGCAATCTCTTTCACTTCATTCATATCCATAAGACCATCTCCCCCATTAACGACTACTCACAATTCAAATCACTAACATCAGTCGAGATTAGTAGGCAATCTGGATGTATTGATACATCAGCCCAGTAACCACAGAGAGAATCAATGGTTCATTTTCCCATACTAGTCTATTATAGAATTGCCTTTCTCTCAACAGAAAAAGCCGTACATCACAAATCATGGATTCGTCGTACGGCTCATATGTACTTACAAGAATACAAGTATATATAGGCGCGAATATTACGTCTCATGCCCGTATTGAAGCAAGGTCGCAACCACGTCTCTACGTTCCCTGTAATTATCGTAAGCCTCCTCGGCTCTTGCTACCGGATACACATGGGTGATCAATTTCTTCATCGAAATGCGTCCATCAGCGAGCAGCCGTATGTAGGCTTCGAGATTTCTCCCCTCCGTCCAACGCACATGACCGATCGGGTAATCTCGATTCTCCTGCTCATATTGCTTGTCATACCGACCGGGTCCTCCTGCCCTTGAAATGAGAACTTGAGCCTCTTTCTGGAACATGAGTTCTCTGGAATAGTCCATCGACAGATCGCCAACAATGACCACCTTCCCCCGATCTCGAATCCATGTCAGCGCACTGTTCGTCACTGCCTCACCCGATCCACTCACACAGAGCAATACGGCATCTGCTCCCGCCTCTCCAACCACTTCAGACAATTCCAGTTCCATTAGCCTTTGATCCGCATACACTTGGTCTAACCCGTGCTGTCTGAGCATCTCTGCCCTGCGGGCGTCTGTATCCAGTGCAACCGTTCGATAGGCGGCAGCATGAGCGATCTGCGCGATCAAATTGCCTAATGTCCCGAGGCCGACGATGACGGCAGATTCCCCGAATCGTAAGTCAGCTACACGCAGCGCATGCACCGCAATAGCACCTAACCCCCCGAACGCGGCTTCCTTCGGATCTACCTTATCCGGCACAAGTGCGATCAAATTCGTGGGAACAGTCAGCCACTCCGCATGACATACGTACGGCGCTCCATAGCAGGCCACCCGCTGCCCAACCAAATCACAGCTCACACCATCCCCTACCTGCTCAACGATGCCAACTGCACTATATCCCAATAGGATCCGCGACTCCGATGAACAGTTCACCATACTCAGCTCCGTGCCCGGACTGATTGCTGAATATTCCGTTCGAATTCTGACATGTCCATACTCCAGTTTCTTGGGTTCCAATTCAGCAATGACAATTGTGCCGGATTGTGTCGCCACAGCCTTCACTTCAATCCCCCCAATCGTTAACCTGTCTGCCGTTTTCGATACTCACTAGGCGATATTCCGTAATATTTCTTAAATGTGGTAGCAAATGTTGACGCATTCAAATATCCTGTCTTTTCTCCGATCTCTGTTACCGAATATGAGGTATGCTTCAGAAGTTCTCTGGCATGGGCTAGCCGCACCTTGTTCAAGTAATCCACATAATTGATATCAAACGTTTTTTTGAAATAACTAGAGAAGTATTTCGGCGAGGTATGGAAGACTTCTGCAATATAATCCAAATACAAATTCTCCATATAATGAAGCTCGATATATTGTGCAATGAAAGCAGGATTCAACTTATTTGTCGGCTCACTCTTGCACTGCTTTGCCAAAAATGCAGCAACCTTAATAAGCGCCTGCTTCATCTCGGTATATCGATTCGCCCGTGAAATGCTTCGAAGAAAATCCCCTTCAAGCTTGCTCCATTCCGCCTGTTCCAACGACGGATTGCCGATCATGCGGAACAAGTCATAGAACATCGCTTGCGCCACGTGCACCATCTGATGCATATGAATATTTCGCTTGTTGTTCGCTTCGAATGTATCTTCTATGATTTGGACGGCATCTTCCAGCCTTCCGCATAGCACATAGTTGGAGAGCTTCTCCATTTTATCCAGCGGATAGTACATGTTATAGGTGTATCGTATCTGTTCTGCATCCATCACAGGTTCATCGTTGCTTACCGACCGATGTGACATCCCATGGTTTACATCTTGAAAAGCGCGTTTCCAATGTACCTCATCAGTGCTGTACATACTGCTTACACAAGCCCCTACTTCATAGCGGCTCAGCTCATTATTTCCTGCAGCAGCAATGTAAGCACGAAGCTGTTTGAATAGTGTACGCCTAGTTGAAGGCTGATCCATTCCAATCCACGCAACAAATTGCAGCTTATCGGCATGAAATAGAAGTGCCTCTATCGATTCTCGCTTTAATCCAGCAGCAATGCAGGATTCCAGCTTTTCGACACGAATTCTTTCATTTGATTCCGCTTCCTCTTTAGGCAGCAGTTGAATCAATACCATTATAAATTGTTGTTTCTTACTGATCTCCGGGAAGTATTTGCGGATAAGCTGCTCCGATTCACTAGGATCTGCATACTCATCAATCAGCCGCAGGAACGCTGCTTTTCGATTTTGTGCATGTTCGACTTCGAGTTCCTCACCGAGCTTGCCGTTTTCAGATTGGAGCATCCGAATCGCTTTATGAATATTGCGAATATCATTCCCTTTACTCGTTTCCAATCCCAACTGCTGAATAATGTTGCGGATGGGTCGATACAAGTACATACTGAGCAAGTAAGATAATGTGACAGCTCCAATTATGGCAGTGATCATGATCGTAAGATTCGCACTGCTTACGGAGTTGATGTTCTTAAACTTATAAGGAATTTTATTGATATACATAAATCCGTTGTACGTCGATTTGTAGAAATTGTACTCGAAATCCTTGCCCGTGATCGTCCCTTCCGAATTGAAATTCGAGGTTAGCTGATTCCATACCTCTACCAAGTCAAAATCATCATTCGTGCTGAGTATCACATTGCGATTCGAATCAAGCACAATAAATGATGCACCAGGTATAATAGCAGTTTGGTCAACGAATTTCATCCACTTTTCGGCACTAATCAAAAACATGATATGTTTATCAGATAGACGAAATTTATTGCCTCCCACCATAATCAGCAGTTTCTTTTTTTGCCATGTCGTACCGCTGTTCATGACCTTGTATGTATCGGCTGGAAAGACTTTCGATTCATGCGGCATGGACATAAAGCGCTTCCAATACGCTGCATTGTAGATGGAATGTACATATTTTTGCTCAAATAGCTCTCCTAAATCAGTCGTACCATGCAAGGTAATTGCAAGATTTGAATTGTCATGAAATACAATAATATCTTCGATAAAATCAGCTTTGGATACAAGTGCGGTAACATTTTTCTGTAAATCGTACACCTTCGCCATATCCAGGCTTCCATCACTATTTACAATGTTGTTATAGGGTAAGGAGTGAATGGAATGGTTCATGCTGTCTAGGGACCTGAAGCTGTTATCGATCGATTGAATCATCGTTTTCACGACTAACGCATTGTTTTGAGCTACTTCGTCATAGACTTCTGAGATGGAGTTCTTGTGTACAATATAGTTGGAGACAAACATGACCATGATCACGATTAACAAAGCCATGAAAATTTGAAGCAGGCCGACGTTCATCAATAATCTTTTCATCTCGCTCTTCCCCTTGTCATGTTCTCATACGCATGAAGCGATCCCAACTACATTCTACACCGTGATCAACTATCCCTTCTCCGCTCCTAGCATAACCCCCTTCGCAAAGTATTTCTGTGCAAAAGGATAAATAAGCAAGACGGGGATCATAGACAATACAATTGTCGCGTTCTTCATCGCCTGTGGAGCCAGAGCTGCACGATCTACGAGCGAAGCATCCGACTCTGCATTGAAGATGAGCATGTCTCGCAAGACAATCTGAAGCGGGAACATATCCTTGTCATTTAAATAAATCAACGGGAGGAAGAAGCTGTTCCAATGCCCCATGAAATAAAAGAGTCCAATCGACGCCAAGGCGGGCTTCGACAACGGGATTACGATGCTGAACAAGATGCGATACTCTGAAGCTCCATCGATTTTGGCCGCTTCCCGAATTTGGGACGACATGCTCTCATAGAAGCTCTTGAGTATGATGAGCTCAAATGTCCAGATTGCATTAGGCAGCACGAGTGCCCATACTGTATCAATTAAGCCCAGTCCTTTGACCACCATGAAAGTTGGGATAATTCCTGCATTTAGGAACATCGTCAGCACGATCGCAAGCATCCAGAACTTTCTGCCGACAAAATTGCGCTGCGCTAATGGGTAAGCGGAAATGGCCGTAAACAACAGGTTGATGAATGTGCCAAGCGCCGTATAATAGATTGTATTCAGATACGCCCTTGGAATCTTGTCATCCTTCAGCACCTCAACGTAAGCATCTATATTGAAGCCCTTCGGAAACAGGGTTACTTCCCCTTGCAATACAGAAACCGTGTCACTAAATGAAATGACAGCAATATACCATACCGGATAAAGGGTACACACTGCAACGAGAAGCAATAGGATCGTATTGACAACATTGAAGATCGACAGCTTACGTTCTCCTACCATAGACTGTTACCTCCAAATCGCTTGCTTACATAGTTCGCTCCGAGCAGCATGACCAAAGCTACGGCAGATTCGAACATCCCAACAGCCGCTGCATAGCTGTAGCTTGATTCGAGGAAGCCCTTTCGGTACACATAGGTGGAGAACACGTCGGCGACACTATATGTCATTGGGTTGTACAGCAGCAGCACCTTTTCGTAACCGATTCTGAACATATTCCCCATATTTAAGATGAACATGACGACGATCGTCGGCATGATTCCTGGTATCGTAATATGCCGCATCATTTGCAGCCGCTTCGCACCATCTACCTTAGCTGCCTCATACAGCGAAGGATTAATACCGGCTACAGCCGCCAAATAGATAATCGCCTGATAACCCATCGTGGCCCAAATATCGGATATGACGTAGATCGGCCGAAACCATGCAGCATCAATCAAAAAATGCTTTTTTTCAAATCCGAAATAGGAAAGAACTTGATTGACGATCCCATTCGTTGGAGAGAGAAAGTCAATGATCATACTGCAAATAATGACTACTGATAGAAAGGAGGGTAAATAACTAAAGGTTTGAATCGATTTCTTAAACCATTTTACTCGAACTTCATTTAAGAAAACGGCAAATAGGATCGGAAACGCAAACCCGAATAGTAACGTGTAGAAGCCTAGCAGGAATGTATTTGTAAAGAGAATAAGAAAGTCCTGATTGCTGAAAAATTTAATAAAATGCTTCAGTCCTACCCATTTGCTATCGAATACACCTTTGTACACACTGTAATCCTTAAATGCGATGATTAACCCATACATGGGCCCGTATCGAAATATTGCGTAGAAGAGAATACAAGGAATAAAAAGCACAAGAAGCTGCTTATCGCGCTTGATATGCTTCCAGAAGTTCGACCAACGCATGCGACTTGGCGTCATTGTTCGTTGGTGCTTAGTCTCAAGCTCTGATTGCTGCACAATTGTTCCCCCTTGAGGAATGGGCACCTGAATCAGAATCCAGGTGCCCCTCCGATTTCAAATGATCCGCAGCTTACTTGGAGTCAAAACGCTTTTGTGCTTCATTAAATATAGCAAGCATTTGATCAATCCCTGCTTTTTTCGCAGTGTTTTTCCAGTCCTCCCATTGCTTCTCACCATAGTTTTTATCCATCACATATTTCGAATTGAACTCTTCCGCTGCCTTCTGGATCGACGTCTGCAACTCTGATAGAGTCGCAATTTCATCATCTGTGAAGTTAAGGGTTGGATCTAGCGGCTCTCTTCGATTATCCTTCATGATTAGATCTTGCGCTTCCTGCTCTTTTTCCGAGAACTTGAAATAGACACTCTTCGGATTCGGTCGCAAATAGGCGCTTTCCTGCCACATCCCATAGCGATCCTCGAGAACACTAATATCCACTAGCGGCAGGTTAGCCAATTCTGGATACACAGGATATCCATCCTCACCCCACTTGAAGTTCACACCTTCTACACCAAGTGTCATTAAATCCCCGCCAGATGGACTTGTTAAGTAATCCAGCAACTTCAGCGCAACTTCCTTATTGTCGTTATCCGCTACTGCGATACCGAAGTCGCTAACCTCAGGCAGCGATCTTACGTGCCCCGTCGGGCCAATTGGCAGTGCATATCGCAAGTTGTAATCTGGCATCGCACTCTTCACCTGGTTGTAGAACAGATCCAATCTGCCAATCCAGTCGAAAGTTACAAATGCCTTGTCTGTTGTCATTTTCGTTGTCCAAGAATCCTGCGTATTCGTTAAAAACTCAGGATCGAGCAGCCCTTCGTTGAACATCTTTTTCATGAAGTCAAGCATATCTTTGTGCGCATCCTGCACGGAGGCGAACTTCCAATTTCTATCTGCTTCATCATAATAAATTGGATAGTTCTCACCGCCTATTCCCCAACCATAAGACCAGTCTCCATAAATGTGTTCTTTCGTCTTAGAAGCGTAAGGATAGCTGTTCGGATACAGCTCCTTCAATTTTTTCATAGCGGTGTAGAATTCATCTGTATTCGTCCATGGCTTGATGCCGTTCTTATCGAATATGTCCTTTCTGTACATGAAACCGTGATTGACGTCCCGATTCAACTTGTATATCGGCCATGAGTATAAGTTCCCGCTCTGATCGCCGAATGACTTGATTACCCACGGGTTTTCTTCCATGTACAGCTTCTTGAAGTTGGGCAGCATATCGACATGCTCATTAATGGCCACAACACCGCCCTGCTTGCCTATATCCTTCAGTTCGGCACCCTTTAA
>NZ_JMDX01000192.1:0-10959 GCF_000935845.1 Paenibacillus sp. E194 | reverse complement strand
GTCCCATCGTTGCATTAGGCGGACAAGACGACGAATTTCTGTCCGAACAATCGCTGACATCCTGGCGCAGCTTGACCAATTCTGATTTTTCAAGCAAGCTGCTCCCGGGCGGACACTTTTTCTTGCACTCTCATCCGGAACACCTATTGTCGGCAATTAGAAAAGAAATCGAATGCGTCAATTCTGGATCTATTTACGCAAGTAAAACATGAATGGTGGAACATGGGGAGTCTTCTGAAATTTTTTCAGCAGACTCTCCTTTTTATCTCGTTGGTCTGTCACCTATAAAAAGAAAAGTCGATATCCTTTGTACCTAAGGAACATTCAACAGAGCCTCATAATATCCTGCATTAGTTAATGGATTAGCGAGGCGATCTGATGGAAAAGAAAAAGACTTTTGATTACATTATTGTAGGCACAGGACCAGCGGGTGCCGTACTAGCCAAAATGCTGTCGGATAATAAGCGAATCTCTGTACTCGTGCTTGAAGCGGGTGGCAATCGGGATAGAGACCTTCCGATCCGAGATTCCACTTTTGCTCCCGAACTTGAGGAGAGTTACTCCCCCCAATATTTTTGGCAAGGGGTAGGTATTCCTCAAGAAGGCCTTGATGATCGCAAGTTCGAATGGACGACAGGCCGTCTTGCTGGCGGTGGTTCTTCTATTAATGGAGAACAATATGTACGACCGACACCAGCCGTGATGAAGAATTGGGAAAGATTGCTCGGGCCGTTATGGTCACCAAAAAGAGCAATACAACGATTTAAACGGTTGGAGAGCTATAGCGGTGAGACAAACAACAGCAATGCCCATGGTTATCGGGGAAGGATCGATATAAGACAGGCACCGGAAGTTCCAACGTCAATGGCGGAAAAATTAACTGACGCGATTGAACGGGCAACAGGGCTCTCTAGAATTCTGGATTACAACGATCCGAACACTCCCATAGGCCCCTTTACCCGCTGGCAATTGTATCAACAGCTGAATGGGCATCGAGAAAGTGCTTCTACTGCTTTCCTCTCCCCTGACGTCGTGACACCAAGCGGACGCGGCGTTAAAGGGCGAAAGCTAACGATATACTACAATACAACGGCTCTCCGTGTTCTTTTTTCTCAAAAAAGAGCGATCGGAGTAGAATTTTTGAAGGAAGGCAAATGCCAACGTGCTTATGCACGTAAGAAGGTTATCATTTCTGCCGGAATTAACAGTGCCCAGCTTCTGATGTTATCAGGAATCGGGCCAGCTGAATCGTTGCGAAAAGCGAACATCCCCGTTATTTTTAACAATCCCAATGTAGGACAAAGACTACGCAATCACACCTTAAACTTTGCTACTTTCACTACGAATCGACATGACCGAGCACTACCAGTGAATGACCCTAGCGCTCTATACACTGGCGGTGCCTTCTTGCCCGATCCAACCGGCACAGATCCGCATCAACGTGCTGTCCAACTAATCGGAATTGGTTCCGGTAATATGCTGACAGTTGCCATCCTCTATTTACGTCCTAAGAGTCGTGGAAGCATTGTGATCCAAAATAATGATCCACTCAAAATCGTGCTTGCCGATGAAGGATTCCTCTCGGATCCAGATGATATGGAAGCGATAAAGAATATTTATCGAATCTATATTCGGGACATCGCGTCAGAACTCGCTCGAATTGATTCGTCTTACCAACTGATATCCCCTGATTTAAATACGATTGCAGATGACGGTAAACTTGAATCCTTTATCAAGGATAACTTCGACCATAATCATCACCAACAGGGTTCTCTTCGAATGGCACCATTGCGCAATGGCGGTGTCGTTGACCGCATTGGAAGGGTTCATGGGGTCAAAGATTTGCTCGTAGCGGATGCTTCTATCATTCCATTTACTGTAGATGGAAATACATCTTCGGCTGCATACCTTATCGGATATACAATTGCACGTCAATTACAGGGCAAGTCTTCCTCTAGAAAGGCCCGTTATTTTGTGGATATGGAATGGGAGGAAGAATAGGATTATAGATATGGAGGCTGAGCATCTATTTCCCGATAGTAGCGCGTTCAGGAAAATCATGACGCTCAGCCTCACTTGGGTTAATTAAGCATGTAAGATTAACCTAAGAAGGCAATAGACTGTTTTGATTTTTTTGCAAAAGCGATAGGATTATCAATGGACTCCCAGTGAATGTACATTAAGCGTGGGTTATCTTTTAACCAGTGATTGTGAAGAGCGGTAACTGTTATCCCATGTCTTTGAAGGTTGCGAATTAATCGATTGGCCTGATTTTGAAATAGTGCGGTCTCACCTAAACAGAGCGCGCGGCCCGAACGATCAAGAGATTCGAATGAGAACAGTTGATAACGAACTAAAGGAGAAGTTGTACGTCTGCCCAAGATCGTTGCTTTCAGGTTTCTTGCACGGCTAACAAAACAGACCGGCCCAGGATCGATTTCATGTTCGCCACCTAATATTCTTGAGAACTGATTGCACAATCTTCTGAATCTTGGGCTTACTTTGACATTCGCCATGATATACCTCCTATTCGTGTTGCCACATTGTATTATCGAATAGTCTGAGGTGTATATGTGATTGCCCAGTTATCATTTTTTTTAACGAAAAAGCTTAACATTAGGTATACGCCGTGCCACTGCATATATAAAGTATGCTGAATAAAAATCGTACATAAGATGAATTCTACACATGCGTCATCCAATTTCTAGGTGTTCAATACGAAGCCCAGAAATTTTGAATTTCACTAACAACAGTTATTTGGAGGCTTGAAAATGATCTCGTTCGTGACCCGCTCCATGATATTCCTTCTCCTCCTTACCTATTTTTCTGTTAGCAGCATGATTGTCCATGCTGACTACAAGGCGCCATCTGCTGAAATGAACATAAGTGTACGGACAAGCCCCTCCGCAACATATGAACATAAAATGGTATTGAAAAATAAGGAAGCCCTTCGTTTATATCAGGATGGCAAGGAAGAACAAACAGAACATCGCCCTGTACTCTCCGACATTTATGTAACGATTACAAAAAATAATAGAACAAAAAATTTCCGTATGGAGCAATCCGGTTCCTTATGGAACGAGGCTGAATCAACACGTCTTATCCTTACACCTAAAGCGACCAAGCAGTTGCTGGTACATGCAAATTTTCTAAGAAAACATCATTATGGGACGATTATTCCTTGGGGTGAGGCGAAAGCCTTGCTTCCTAGAAAAAGCACTTTCTCAATTGTTGATTTGGAGAAAGGGTTGAAATTTCGTGTCCAGCGTCGTGCGGGAAGCAGGCATGCCGATGTGCAGCCGCTAACCAAAGAAGATACGAAGACGATGAAGCAGGTGTATGATGATCATTGGAGCTGGAATCGGAAAGCAATAGTGGTCGTTACAGATTACAATCGGAAAATCGCTGCTTCTATGAACGGGATGCCTCATGGCGGCGACGGGATTCCAGACAATGGATTTTCCGGACACTTCTGTGTCCACTTTCTAGGCAGCAGTACACATAAATCCATTCATCCAGACTTAATGCATCAGGTGATGGTTTACACGGCCTCAGGAAAATTAGGCGATTTATTACACCGCTTATCTCCCGAGTTGCTCTCGGAAGTATTTATTGGAGCCTTGTCTCAACGCGATAATAATTTACTTATAGCAGTGTCTGAAGGTGCGCATTCTGAAACGGTAAACTACTTTCTTAAGCAGATGGAGAACGGAACGACATACCGGATGATGAAAAGAAAGAATTTCCCGATACAGACAACGGGCATCGATTAACTACCGTGTTAGAACTACCTGTTTTCATGAAACAGAAGAACATGTCGGAAAAAGGCGTAGCCATTCGATTTGAATTTGCAAGGGAATCGGTCTTTTCTCCGTGGAAAATAAGGAACGTAAGCCCCAGACAAAAATGAAGAGAGCGAACTGCGCTCTCTTCGTCATTTATTAGGATATAATCAATCATTTGTTCAGCGCATCAGTTTGACTGATTTGCTTTTTCCGTATGATACGAATCGTACTTAGTATAACGAGTGATACAATAATGCTGCCGATTTGCATCATGCCGATAGCGAATAGACCGGTGAGTCCAGGTTCTGATTCTTGGTAGGTTAAGATTGGTGGCACTCTATATTGATTCGGCCAGATGACAAACCGCAAAATTTCTAAATATGTAAGGTGAAAACCAATTGACGCCCAGAGGCTTCCGCTCCATAAACGAAGTAACTGCAAACCTATTCCAAAACAAAAAATGATAACGATATAAGAGATGTCAAGCGATACTCCGGGTGTAAGTCCTACAAACGCTTGAATTAGGGCAACCGCTGTTGTGAGGCATACAAATAGCAATGTTTGAAGTAATACGGACAGCCAAGCTGGAAATCGATGACGTAAGACGTCATACAGAAACCCTCTTAATCCTAGCTCCTCTGGCAAAGCTTCATAGAAAACGGCAAAACAAACATTGATGAGCAGCGCAGCAACCCACTGATCAGGGGTGTGCCATTCCTCTATGACAATCAACCCTTGAGAACTAGCAATAATGAGAGTCAATGCAGCCAAAGCAATTGCCAAGAGAGCCCCCGTAATAAAGTGATATCCCCTTTTCCAGGAATATACCGGCGTCTTGGGATTCACACCAGTCATTCGATAGAGACGCTGATATAAATACAAAATAATAGGAACAATGAGCCCGCTCATTACAAGACCTTTAACCACATATTGAGCATACATTGATGGGCCGAACAACTGTACAGTAACATCACCGGAAGATGAAGCTAGAAACAGAGCACCGACTAATGTTGCCCATCCGGCGAACAATAAACCTATCCATTTCTTATTCTGATTTTCTCTCGATAGCATTGCATTTTATTCCTTTCATTCACAACATGAGTTGATTTATTTTGTGGAAAAGATAACCTTAACAGCGCCTATTAGAGCAGGCAGGAGTATTGTTACGATCAAAAATGCCGTAATTACATTAGATATCGGCAAGTCATAAGGAGTGAACCATTCTGTAAAAAGTTTGGAATTCATAATTCTGCCCATGATGGTTCCTGGATTGATTTCTCTGTTCGGATTCCAAGAAAATCGATCACAGGCAATAAAATAGAGTTGTGCAACAAGAAATCCCACAAGGGGCATTACCCAGCCTTTTATTCGACTAGGACGATCTTTTAGAGTATGCATCCTGTCCTATCTCCCTTTTTCGTATATCTTTTGATCATGCAACAGTTACGAACTCTTATAATTCCTTTTTCGTAAACAGAGCTGCAGCTATACAGTAGGAAGCAATGAACAGCAATAAGATGCCGATCAGGATCAAATACAAGATTGGGCCACTATGTAATCCGTTCTCGTTGATCATTTGCATAAATATTGCCGTAGGCTGCGCCAGTGCAATTAGGATTAATGTGAATACCCCTTGAATAATAGACGTTCCTTTCTTACTAAGCGTATAAAACAGCGGCAAATAAATGGAAGCCAGGACTAGCAAGATTGCTACTGGCCCTAGTATATCCATGACCGTTAAGTCTGGTTTGTTAAATGCCGGGAATACAGTTGTAACGATCAGGTGAATGCCATAAGATGCTAGGACGCTGACAAGGCTAATAATAATGCCCGTTATGTATTTCGCTTTTACGATATTTTTACGGCTAATCGGCAGCGTGACCAGAAAATTGTGGTTATGATTCTTTATATCGATCAGCGTAACGTGACTTAGTGTAGCGAAAGCCGTATAAATACCTACAAGGTGAACAGACGAGGAATGCTTTGGTATAAAAACAACACTAAATACAACAAAATACATGAGAGGTGTCCAGAGCGAGCTTTTAAAAGCGATGAACTCTTTCCGAAGCAAGTTATGCATGTACACGTCCTCCCTTGGTTGTGAAATACACGATGTCTTCTAATGATGGTTTGTTGAGAACCGCATAATTTCCGAATAAATGCTCAGCCTCCTGCCGATTATCTACTAAGCCCTCAAAACCAACGGCTGTCTCACGAATTCCGACAAATTTTTTGCGAACATCGGAATCTAGTAGTTGGGAGTCACCTTTCACGATTACGTATCTATCGAGGACATCATCTTTCGCTTCATTGAATACGAGCTCTCCGCGATTGATGAAAGCAATGTAGTCGGCAATGCGATCCAAGTCTGTTGTGATATGAGTTGAGAAAATAATCGAATTTCGCTCATTCTGCATCATGTCCGCAAGAATATCGAGCATTTCCCTTCTGAACACAGGATCTAGCCCGGAGGTTGGCTCATCCATGATGAGGAGCTCTGCCTCATGTGAAAAAGCAACAGCAAGGGCAAACTTCACTTTCATCCCCTTGGATAATTGTTCAATCTTCTTATTCGGAGACAGCTCGAACTGTTCCAGATAGTTGTTAAATTTCTGCTCGTTCCACTTTTGATAGAAAGGCGCGATCACCTTCTTCATGTCACGGATCGTAAGGTGATCATAATAGAAGCAATCATCCGACACGATGCCGATGCGCTGCTTGATCTCCACTTCTTGTGCAGGCATATCGCAGCCTAGTATCTTTACGCTCCCAGAGTCAGGGCGAATCATGCCAAGTATCATCTTAATCAAGGTGCTCTTCCCTACGCCATTGGGACCAATCAATCCAGTAATGTAACCCTGCTTCACATCCAAAGATACTTGATCAACTGTAAATTCAGGGTATGTTTTCGTTAAATTACGTATTTCGATTGCATTCATGATGTGTATTCCTCCTCGAACAATAGCTTCATATGATCAATTACATCTTGTTGACTCATACTTAATTCCTTGCTTTCACGAATGATCTCAATCATTTTTTCTTCTAATTGTTTCATACGCTGCTCCCGAATGAAGTCTTTATTGGCCCCTGATACGAACGATCCCTTCCCTACCACGGAGTCGATCAGTTTCTCTTTCTCTAGCTCTTCATACACACGCTTGGTTGTGATGACACTGACCTGCAAATCCTTAGCCAGTTGCCGAATGGAAGGAAGATTGTCACCTGCACGCAATTCCCCACTCAGAATGCTCTGTCTGATTTGGTTCAATATTTGCATGTATATCGGATCGCTCGAGGCGTTGGAAATAATGATTTTCAGCTTGTATCACCTCATTACTGTTTATATCCATATAGTGTACATATACAATATATACACTGTTGCGATAAGTGTCAATAGAGTATTTAGTGTATATATATATTATATACATTTATTACCCCTGCAAGCTGAAGGTGATGCCTCGAAGGAATTAGTCGACTATTTGGGAAAGCATGTGGTGAAATAAAAAACGGCTGAGCGTCATTATCGACTGCTCCGCCGTTTTTGCTGTGAAAGGCATAATTTACGAGTTTAATTGTTCATGCAGGCAATTAGTCACCCTATGATGAATTTGCTCCGCTTTGCTACGATCCTTGGTTATCGTTGATGAGTGCTTTCGTTACGGTGTCCCAGCGCCACGGTACAGATTGCCCTGTCAGGTGAACACCACCAAGCCACGTATCGATGCCGTTCAGTGCTACCCAGTCTGCTTGACCTTCCAGCACTTGTCGCCCCGCTTCCGTTAACGACAACGTACATTCACGGAATGAAGGCGGTGTGCCTTGGAAATTTGGGAAGGTCCCTACCCCTTCAACGTGCAGGAGCGGATGGGTACCGCTAGTCAGCTTGGCCAACACATGCCAGTATTGCAAATCCCCCATTCCAAGTTCATGCAGCCTATTGCAGACATGCTTGAATAATTCATACGGAGAAGTAATGCCACAATCAATCTGCTCCAATGTGAATTGCTCGACAATGCCGAGCCCATTGTGGACAGATGGGAAATGGGCAAGATGCTGCTGGAATGCTGCTTTCGCATAGGGCAATGCCGACGTATCCTCTCGCAGAAGCTGTACGAGCTTGCTAGGCTCAGGAGAAGTATAAGCCTTCCATAATGCTGACCCTAGATCGAGCTGTTCACGACCGACAGTTTGCCACGTCCCTGATAGTGACGCCAACTGCTCTTCATTCAATTGGCCGAGCCCACGGAATAATTCAATGCCTGGGAATGACCCAACGCATAGCAAACTTAGTTTCGTATGTCCAAGCGATTGCTGTGCAAACCAATGGAGCAAGTAGCAGAGCATCGTCTGGTCGAATAAATCATGCTCGAACCATAATACCACCTCTTCATATACGGTAAAGCGAGCGAGTTGCTGTTCTTGATCGCCTGAGAGACGTGTAAATTCTGCTGCGGGAATTCCTAACGCCTGTTCCAAGTACTGTGCCCGTACCTGCTGATTGGAAGCATCAGCAGGATTGGTGAAGTTCGGCCCTTCCGGGTACACTTCCCTCCACACGAGAATATCCCCTTCTGGTATAACCTTACGCAATGTGTTCGCTACATGATCTCCGTTTACAATATGCAGCATATGTTTTCCCCCTTCATATAAGCCGTTGCATACATGGGCAAAATCAGCAACTGGCAGGATTCCTTTCAGTTTGCGTCGAGCGTCAAATAACCGTTTTTTCAGTACAGGGATGGACGTGCCTAAGTACGCAGAGATTTCCTGCAATGAATAGCCGTAAAAATAAAACAACTGTACCGCCACACGCATATTTGATGACAATGACGATACGGATTCATGAAGCAGCCTTCTCAGTTCTTTTTGCTCGACGATGTCGGAGATGCTCTTCCCACTTTCGGCTAAGCCGGTCATATCATCCAGTGGGACAGTCGGATGACGTTTGCGCCGGAGAATGCGGTTCGCTTGATGAACGACAATCACCTTGAACCAACCCGGGAATGCTTCGGTTTCTTTCAGCTTATCGAGGTTGATGAATGCTTCCGCGAATGCCTCTTGCACGGCATCCTCCGCCAACTGAACGTCGTGGAGCCGTTCATAGGCTACAGCAAAAGCCATTGAAGTGAACTGTCGGACGATGGGATCGAACGCCTCGCGGTCTCCTCGCTTCGCTGCTTCTATCCAATGGTGCACGTCCCCAACTCCTTTCTTTCTATTCAACTATAACAGTGCCATGAAACGGCCAAAAGGCTACATGATGATATCAAACACATTCTAGACTTTATTTGTGCAGGTTGTGAATGAAAGAAAGCCGCCGATTCAAGAGTGAACGGCATCCTTGCGAGGTGATCAACGTATATCGTTCGAGTTGCGTAACAGAGAGAGAATGGCTCCACAGCAAGCTAACCCCCCGCGTTGCAGATGATGGTTAAGCGTGATTACGCCCAGTTTTTAAGCACTTCGTGCAGATCGAACAACGCTCGGTGGAAACGAATAAGCTGCTCATCGTTAAACACGTCAATTTTGTCGCGAAGAAGCTGTCCAATGGCTTCTTTATACTCTTGGATAAATGCCGATCCTTCTGCTGTTAACTGGAGATTGAAGGAACGCAAGTCCTGTTCGTCGTGAGTCCGATTCACGAATTTCATTTCAATTAATTTTTGAATGAGCTTGGAGAGCTGCTGCTTGGACATATTGAGCTCTTGGGCGAGCTCCTTCATTCCGATTGGCTGGTTGCTCTCGATTGCAACTAGTGCATAGAATTGCAGCGGGCTCAGCTTTTGCATCACCGTTTGCTCAAATAGCTTCATCATTCTGCGTTCTAATAAGGGCATTATTTCACCCCAAGACTCTATAATTTCATCCATTATCGCTGCTCGCATGGCATAATACCCCTTCGTTAACGATTCAGGCATTGACAATATGCATGAAAACGTGACAATTATGTATATAGTAAAAATATGTTTACTATATGAAAATTTGCCGTACTTATTGCATATTACCTATTCCCCAGAAAGGCGGGATGTCGATTGATTGACACACAGCCTAATTTTAAGCCTTTTATCTCATAAATACAAAGATAAGGGGCAGATTCAACATGAATAGTAACCTAATCCGTATCTTGCGATAAACCAAGCAGCAGACTATATTTCGCAGTTGTCCCTTTAGACAGATTACCTACGCGCTCCGACCGATCCAACTTGAAAAAATCCAATAATTCCTTCGCTCGTACCTCATTCCAATTCTGGTAGAAATCTTTCATAAATTGCATCCCGTCGGACAGCTTCATTCCCATTGGTACTGTCACATGATCTGGTACAAAAGCTACCTTCTCATACATCGCCGGCCCAACAGACTTGCCATCAATGCGAATCGTGCCGCTCTTTGGTGGGGTAAGTCCCCTAATTGATTTCAGAATCGTGGATTTCCCAGCTCCATTGATTCCGATCAGGCATGTAATCTGCCCTTTTTCAGCTGTGAAGGATATACCTTTCAGCACATTGCGCCCACGATAACGCTTATGTAAATCGACAACCTCAATCATCAGAGTTTCCCCCCTTCTGCTTGGTTCGTACGCGAACGTTCCTCTACATACTACGCCCGGACAAGCTCCAGCAGTTCATCGACAGGTACATCAATTCCCCCTACTGACACGACAAGAGCCTCTACTGCATCTTCTATAAGTTCCGAACGAATTGCTCGCAGAATATCCTCTTCCTCCGTAATCCGACTCGGTGAGTTCTCTTCCGTTATAATCAACCGCTGCTCCTCCATTTCCTTGTAGGCTTTTTGCGCCGAATGGCTTCTAACTATCAAGCAATTTCAACAACAATGTTTAACAACCAAAAACAAAAGAGGATGAGCACCACGCATAAGGGGATATTCCCTTTGCATGACTCATCCTTTTTTAAAATGTCTAACTTTGTATTCAATTGCTTATTGTTATTGGTTTTAGTGGACTTCCTCCACTCTTTAATGTTACAGAGTATGCCGGCTTTCATTATTTCTTCTTATCATCCGAGGAGCAATTCTTCTACATTACTCAGGTTGTTCTACTTTTCGGATACGAATGTATGTAATTTCTCAAGACTCATCCAGCCAGCGACCTTGTTGATAGGTTTATTATTTCGAAACAGAATCGTCGTTGGCAAACTCATCACCCCATAAAAAG
>NZ_JMDX01000191.1:0-11108 GCF_000935845.1 Paenibacillus sp. E194 | reverse complement strand
TTATTATTGTAAAACGGTGGCGATAGTCGGTACGTTCGATTCCAAAGGAGCAGAGTTTTTTGTATGTGAAGGAAATTCTAGAAGGGCTTGGATTGAATACGCTTACGATTCATAGCGGAGTATTTTGATCCGATGTTCGTTCCCGATGTATCGAACGAGGAAGTGGCTGGTGAGGTACAGGCGGATATTCATGAAATCGCCTCCAAGAAGGATCGTGCCTTAGCAACCGAAGTGTTGGCGCAAGGAATGGAGAAGTTGATTCCAAGGTTGTATTCGGATGGGAAGTTCGATGGCATCCTCTCCTTCGGCGGATCTGGCGGTACTTCTATTGTAACGCCAGGAATGAGAGCGCTGCCAATTGGCGTGCCGAAGATCATGGTATCGACGGTTGCTTCAGGTAACGTAGCGCAATACGTAGGCACAAGCGATATTATGATGTATCCCTCGATCGTCGATGTGTCGGGCTTGAACTCGATCTCGACACGCATCTTTACGAATGCCGCACTTGCGATTGCTGGCATGGTGAAGGAAGAAGTAACGGTGTCGGTAGAAAAGAAGCCGCTAATTGCAGCCACGATGTTCGGCGTGACAACACCTTGCGTCAATCATGCGAGAGAGTACTTGGAAAAGCACGGATATGAGGTTGTTGTATTCCACGCGACAGGTGCGGGTGGGAAGACGATGGAACGCTTGATTGAATCCCACTATTTCGATGGTGTTCTGGATTTGACAACAACAGAATGGTGCGACGAACTGGTCGGCGGTGTGCTGAATGCTGGGCCGCGTCGGCTGGAGGCCGCAGTGCGAGCTCAAGTGCCTCAGGTCGTATCGACGGGGGCGCTGGATATGGTGAACTTCGGGCCATTCGATTCCGTGCCAGAGCAGTTCCAAGATCGTAATTTCTATAAGCATAATCCGACCGTAACGCTGATGCGAACCACGGTTGAAGAAAATATAGAGATCGGTAAGATCATTGCCGATAAGCTGAATCAAGCAACTTCACCGACAGTGCTGATGCTGCCGTTGAAGGGGGTATCCGCACTGGATATAGAAGGACAGCCATTCTACGGTATGGAAGAGGATAAGGCTTTATTCGATACACTTCGTACGCGGATCAATAGGGAAGCTGTAGAGCTTATTGAAATGAATGCTGACATCAATGACGAACAGTTCGCAATCGCAGCAGCGCAGAAGCTCATCAAGCTGATGAAGAAGCACAACAGCAGCGAAACTTACATCAAGGAGGAAGTACAATGAAACAATCACGCCAAGATATCATCAATAAATTGAAGCAACAAGTTGCCAATGGTGAAATGATACTCGGAGCTGGGGCAGGTACGGGGATTTCCGCGAAGAGTGGAGAAGCGGGCGGCGTTGACTTAATCATCATTTACAACTCAGGCAGATATAGAATGGCGGGTCGCGGCTCACTTGCAGGACTGCTCCCTTATGGCGATGCTAACCAAATCGTAGTCGATATGGGCGCTGAGGTGCTGCCTGTCGTGAAGAATACGCCGGTACTTGCGGGTGTGTGCGGGACGGATCCGTTTCGCATCATGGAAGTGTTCCTGAAGCAATTGAAGGAACAGGGCTTCGCGGGTGTGCAGAACTTCCCGACAGTTGGACTGATTGACGGGGTATTTAGAGCGAACTTAGAGGAAACAGGCATGGGCTATGACCTAGAGGTGGATATGATTCGCCAAGCACATGAGCTCGGCATGCTGACGACGCCATACGTATTCGATGAAGAACAGGCGATTAAGATGGCGAAGGCAGGGGCTGACATACTGGTCGCGCATATGGGCCTGACTACGAAGGGTACCATCGGAGCGAAGACAGCATTGACGCTTGATGATTGCGCGAAGAGAGTGCAGGCAATTGCCGACGCAGGACGATCGGTTAATCCAGATATACTCGTTATCTGCCACGGTGGCCCGATCGCTGATCCGGAGGATGCGCAATATATCTTCGAACATACAACAGGCATCGATGGATTCTTCGGGGCATCGAGTATCGAGCGTTTTGCTGCAGAAGTCGGAATCAGACAGCAAGCCGAAGCATTCAAGAATGTGAAGTTGAAGCAGCAATAGAACATATAGCGGGGGAGTGGTGCTCTCCCGCTTCGTACTTTTCATGTCTCATTTTCGTATGAAGCTGTTTGAATTTGAATACACAGCACATGTGCATTTTGCATATACAAAGTGGCTTGCTGCGCTTATGCAGCAAGCCACTTCGTTATGTGTTGGTGTCTATCTTAAGCTTTGCGGCTTCCCAATACGCGGAAAGCAATGACCGCTAAAATAGCGCCAACGAATGGTGCTGTTACGAACACCCACAGTTGGGACCATGCTTCGCCGCCGAGCAGTACAGCAGGCCCGAAGCTGCGGGCAGGGTTAACGGATGTTCCTGTCAATCCAATACCAAGAATGTGAACGAATGCAAGTGTAAGACCGATCACGATGCCGGCTACACTGCTCTTGCTTTCATCCGAAGTTACACCGAGAATGGCGTAAATGAACACGAACGTCAATACGATTTCGACAACGAATGCCATCATTGGGGTAATGCCGATGCCGTAACCAGCCCCGAATCCGTTCTGGCCAAGGTTAGTTACCGCATTGCCTGTGGAATCAATGATTGCATATAGCAATCCAGCACCTGCAACGGCCCCGATTGTTTGAGCGACAACATACCCGATGAAGTCTGCAACAGACATTTTTTTATTGAACAGCATGGCAAGTGAGACAGCTGGGTTGACGTGACATCCGCTGATTGGCCCGATCACATAGGCCAGCGCAACGATCGACAAGCCGAAGGCAAAGGCGATGCCGAGATTTCCGAGCTGTGCTCCTGCTGTTGCTGCGCTTCCGCAACCGAACAGAACGAGTACAAATGTACCGATAAGTTCGGAAAGATATTTTTTGATTGGTGAATGCATGTAGTTCCTCCTTGAGATTCTAACTGATTGTCAATGACAAATACCATATACACCTCTCAAAACCACATAGAAACATCCAATATTTTCTGAATTGTCAATAATAATGCTCTTCCGCTATTAAGACTATGCGTCATTGCAGCAAAAATATGTTGAATCCGATTTAGAAAAAGGTCATTTGTCTTACCTTTGAATATATAACGCGAATAAAAGAGGAAAACGTAGGCTGGTGGAGAAATTTACTATCAGATCAGGGAATGGGCAGGAATTTTAAAAGGAGATTCTGTTAGAATTACAATTCCATATACAAGGAAGAAACCCGCTACTCTCAACTATAAGATGAAGAAGCGGGTTTTCATTTACCCATGGCACTTCATGTTGAACATTCATCCGAACAATCATGGGCTCAATTTATACAGATTGAAGGACATAACCAAAGGAGGTGATCCGTTTTAGCTAAATCCGTATCTAACTCAAAAGTTTGATCCGAAGAAAGGAGAGATCAGGATGAAAAAAATGATGTTTGCGCTTTGCTTGATGCTGCTCATATTGACGTCTTTCAACTTTGGTAGCATGGACGCCAAGGCGGCAGAGGGGCCACGGATTGCTCTTAGTAACCCTTCAAGCAGCGTACATGTTGGTGACACGTTCAAGTTGCAAGTGAGCGGTGAAAATTTCAATGATCTATTTGGTGTCGAGGTTTCTCTAACGTACGACCTCAAGGCTTTGCAGGTGCTGGAGGTAAAGGCCGGTGACGGGTATGATACTTTTGGCGCTTACAAGGATGATGCCAATGAAGGGAAGCTTTATATCCCCGTGATGAGAAAACAGCTGCAAGGATTTCCGCAGGCATCTGTTCGCCTAGCAGAAATTACGTTTAAGGCGCTGCAGGGAAAACAGGCCGCTGTCGAGATTCAGCATGTGAAAGCCGTAAGCAGCGAAAGAGTTGTTAATGAGCAAGGATACAAGGATTTGAAAGTGCTTACATCTGGTGTGGGTGAAGCAATAACATTTACAATTTCGAAGAAGGATGACCGAGATCCGTCTCCGGGATCGAACTCAGGTTCAGGATCGGGCACCACGAGCGGACAGACGGGTTCAAGTAAGGAGCCGGTTTGGAATATGGATGCCATATTGAAGGAAAAGGATCCGGTACGTGCTGCGGAAAAGCTGCAAACCTTACTGAACGGGTTGAAATCGGAACCGGCTTCAGCGGACAAGGAGGTAATGCAGAAAGCTGCGTTATCCATCCTGGAAAAACTATCTTCCATTTCTATGAATAAAGAGGGCGTGGATACCTATGTGATTGTTCCAGAGGATCTGAGCAAGCGAAAAACACTTTTGGAGGACATGAAATTATCTCTGTCTCAATGGAAGATGAATACTGCGGAAATCAATAAAATCGAGCTCAATGCATTGTTGGAATATACGCTGGGCGGACGTGATGTCAATAAACTGGGCGTTTATCGTTATAACACGGCTACGGCTGCTTGGGAATATATCAGGGAAGCCCTCCATCAAGAGCAGGCTAGTAAATTCGGGCTGGTTGTAAAGCAGGCCGGGACATACCGTGTGATGGAATATACCAAGTCGTATGAAGATATCTCTGGCATTTATCAGGAAGCCCGATATGCAATTGAGGCTCTGACTGCAAAGCATATCGTGCAAGGGACATCGGAGACGTTATTTTCGCCTAGCAAAGCAGTGACCCGCGCTGAGTTTTCTTCCATGATCGTGAAAGCGCTCTCCTTGGATCGGCTTATAACGGATCGTAAAGAAGAAGCTGCATATTCGGATGTTAGGAAAGGCGATTGGTATTACGAAGACGTGAAAATCATGCATCAGCTTCAAATAACCAAAGGTTACGACGATGGCACATTCAAGCCGAATAAACCGGTGACCCGTGAGCAGACGGTCGTCATGATGATGAATGCATTACAAATCCTCGGTCAGGTTCAGGGCGGCAATGCGCAGACTTCAGGCAATGCGTTTGCTGATCAAAATGCAATTAGTTCTTGGGCCAAATCGTCGGTAAATAAGGCAAAAGAAATGAAGATCATTTCAGGTACGGGGAAGCACCTATTTATGCCGAAGCAGTCTTCAAATCGTGCCGATACGGCCGTGTTGATTTGGAAAATACATCAGCATGCGAAATAAGGGAGGAGAGTCAGTTATGTTGAACTCCGGATTGAAAAATGCTTGGAGAATGGGGAGAAACGTCGCGTTGGCTTTTCTGATCGCCTTGCAGCCGTTAATGTTTGTTCCCGGGATCGCCGAGGCTTCTGGGGCAAGTAAAGATGCGATATCAACCGAACAGGGCGGTAATCCAGCTGAACAGCCGATTGGCGAACCCGCTGATGAGCCGACTGATGAATCCGGTCTGGATAATGGTGAGCCTGGGGATGGTTCGGTTGATGTGCCGTCCGATAGCAAAGATGGTGATCCGGGGGACGGTAAGATTGAACATCCGCAAGATGATCCTGTGGATGACTCCTTGATCCCGGAAGGAGAAGAAAAGAATCTGCTTCTTGATCAAGCAGCGAGTGGACTTAGCGCTCAAGAAATTCATCACATGAGACCACTCTTCAATAACGGTTACGAAGAGCCTCTGAACACGGATGGAACCATCCCGGGCTGGAGCATGTTTTTTGCTCCAAATGAAGGAACTACCCATGAAATAACGCAGGATATGCGGTATTACGGCACTTCCAGCCTGAAGCTGGTAGATAAATCGAACACACTTCCAATTTATTTGCAAAGTGATCCGCGCCCTGTAACTCCAGGATATACATATAACGGATCGGCCATGATGTATATTGCCCCGAATGCAGGAAATGCGGCCGGAGCGAGCCTGGTGCTTCGTTTCTATGATGCAGCTGGGAAACAGGTCAATACGGATAAGGATGGCGAGAACATCGTTCATTTAAGAACCGTCGGGTCGTGGACGCGGGTTACGGTAACGGGTATTGCTCCTTCCAATGCCGTAAATGCGAGATTAGCAGCTTCTATTTCTAACTACTTTACTGCGGAGTCAGGTGCTTTTTATGATGACTTCACTTTAACCTCACCGCAAGAAGAGAAAGCGCCAGGCACCTTGCATCTGCAAATGCCGACAGGCATTTCAGGCAGCCAGCAGCTTGAAGCCAAGATTATGCTGAGCCGAGGTCAGGACGTGCAGAAGGCATTTGGGAGCTTGCGTTATGATCCGACAGTGCTGGAGGTTGTGTATGCAGCCGTCGCAAGTGATTTTAATTCAGGTGGGGGCGCAAAGCTGGATTGGAGTCATGAAGCGGGGGTTCTGAAATTCGAGGTATCCAAAACGGCCGGTTATACCGTCAGCGATGATAAACAGATAGTACATGTCACCTTTAAAGTTTTGGGTGAGCCAGATCGGGTGGATGTTACGCTGCTTACGGGCTCCGGGGTACAGGATTCAGAGGGTGTCCAAAACAACAAGATATATATCGGTACATCTGATGAACGAGCCAGCTCCCAGATCCGCAGAGCAACTCTGGATGTGAACGGCGACGGCAAAATCGATCTGTTTGATGTGATGGCTGTAGCCAAAATAGTCGGTCAAATGGCAACGGGAGATAACTGGAAATATGATATCAACAATGACGGCAGAATTGATCAAGCGGATGTCGAGGCGCTGACTAACGCGATCCTGTCGAAGCTGATGAATTAGGACAAAGGAGGACATGCTCTATGATACCACGCGGTATGAGAAACCGTTCAATCACGTTGGCGCTTATCTTGGTGCTGGGGCTGAGTTTGCTATTGCCGATGGGGGCGCAGGCAGCCTCGGAGAAGGAGAGTAAATTGTCGAAGTTAAAGTTTGGAACGCCAGTAAATCTCGGTTATCCGATCCGTACCGTATCAATCAATGACGGTGTGATGGGAAAAGAAGACGGAAAGGATGTGCTGTACACGACAGCATCGACCACTCCGGCCGTATTTAACGTGATTGATGTCAAAAATAACGCGCAGCTCCGTGCATTTGAACTTGAAGGAGTCGCCCAATCGTGGAGACATGTCATTGCTCCCGACGGCACCGTTTATATTGGCGCCAATACTGCATCAGGTACTGGAGAGCTGTGGAGCTACTCGCCGGCTACCAAGACCGTTCAGAAACTCAAGGTTATCGGGAGCGAGAAATCAGTATGGTCCATGACGACCGATCCAGAAGGGAATGTCTATATCGGCACCTATGATCATGGGAAGCTGTTCCGATATAATCCGAAGACCAAAGAATTAAAGGATTACGGGAGTTTACTTGCCAACCACAACTATATACGCTCCATGGCTTACGTTGATGGTTACATTTATGCCGGCATGGCGCTTCCGTTCGAAGTCGTGAAGGTGAACGTGGAGACAGGGGCTTCGGAGGTCATCTCCGACGCAGTACCGGGCATTCTTGGTGTAGAACATGAAAAACTGGAGTTTGCCTATGATATGGCTGTAGTGGATAAATATTTGTTCGTCAAAGCAAGTGGAGAAGCGGGTTTGATGATGGTCTACTACAATCTGCAGGAACAGAAGTGGGAGGATAAATATATAGGCGTTGATCCAGTAAGCGGCAAGGGAGTGATGAGCTATAACCAGATCCCTGTTGCGGACGGCAAGGCTTATGTGCCTGCTCACGGAGGCATCTTGGAGGTTGATTTGGCGACGCTTGCGACAAGAAATACGGGAATTAGCTTTGCAACTTCCTTGCGTGGGGCGGCATGGATTGATATGGGGAATCCCGAGCTAACCCGTGACCGCACGCTCGTGACGATCCAAGCCAACGGCAAATTATCGGCGCTGGACGTGAAGAAAGGACTGCGCAAAGATTTGCCCGGCGTTGCCGCCAAAGGCGGACCGATACCGATTCATAATATGGAGCGGGGAGCGGATGGACGCCTGTATATGACGGCTTATCCCGGCGGGATCGGCGGTGTGTTTGATCCAGTAACCCGTGAATCATCCAACTTCTTGATCGGGCAAGCAGAAGGGATCGTATCTGCCGGAAACAAGGTATATTACGGGATATATCCTGGCGGGTACATTTATGAAGCTGATATTTCCGGCAGCAAAATGAGCGAGCCCAAGCTGCTGTTCCAGATTGGAGCAGGTCAAGATAGACCCTATAAGATGGAGTATGCGGATGGAAAGCTGCTGATCGGCACGATTCCGGACTATGGGCAATTAGGCGGAGCATTAACGATTTACGATTTGGCAAGTGGGGAAAAGCAGGTTTACCGCAATATTATCCAGGATCACAGCATCGTAGGTCTTGCCTATAAGGACGGTAAAATTTATGGTTCAACCACCAAATCCGGCGGTTTAAACACAACGATGCCTGCGAATAACCCAGAAGTGTTAGTTTGGGATATCGAGAAAAAGAAAATGACGATGCATACTCAGCTTACATCGCTAACTGGACTTGGCAATCATCGTATGATCAGCGGCCTCACTTTTGGTGCGGACGGTTTGTTGTGGGGCGGCGTTGACGGTATACTTTTTGCATTGAATCCGGACGATCTCTCGGTCGTCAAACAAAAAAACATTTATCCCGATGTGAAGGATTATGGAATGTGGCGTCCGTATTATTCCCGCTGGGGTGAGGATGGTCTTCTCTATATCGGACTGGCGAACCGGATGACGGTTGTTGATCCGGCCACGATGGAGTATCGCTCGTTAACTCCAAGCAACTTTGAAATGAGCTTCATGACGCTCGCCAAGGACGCGGACGGACATGAACAAATCTATTATACGGATAAAACGAAATTGATGATGATCCCGATATCCGAATCTGATAGCGTAAAGACGATTGTCAGAAACGGGTGCTTCGGGGAACCGCTAAATGCGGATGGAACTATCCCGGGCTGGAGCAGCGCGGAAGCAGGAACGGAAGTTGAGTATAGCGTTTCGAAGGAACAGAGCTTTTGTGGAGAACAAGGGCAAAGCTTGAAAATTACGGATAAGTCACAAAACAATAAAGGAATCGGCAGCTATCTTAGCGATCCGATTCCAGTCGTCCACGGTGGCGAATATACGGCTTCGGCGAAACTTTATATCGAGCAGGGACTGATTGAAGGCTTGAGAACGGATGATTCCGGCATCGTTGTATATTTTTATGATAAATCCGGTGCCCGGATCAGTACGGTAGCAGGCACGGTGATCAAAGGCATGCCGCAAAAGGAATGGATCGACATTTCAGCGACCGGCGCTGCTCCAGAACAAGCGGCATTCGCACGAATTTCCCTATATTCTTCGGCATGGAACATGATGGTCGGATATTATGACCAAGTGACCTTTGAAGGGCAGTCTCCGGGCGGACTGCAATTGAAGGCTGTGGGCGAAGTGTCCGTGGGAGATGCGTTTGATGTGATCTTGCAGGCCAAGGACGTTACCGACCTGTATGCGGTGCAGACAGCATTGGCATTTGATCCGGCTCTGTTCGAAGTGGTGGATGTTCGGATGGCAGAAGGGTTTGGTTCCGCATCTACCGCTTATCTGGGTTGGAACCAAGACGGCGCGAAGGGCAAAGTCAACATCATTGCTACTCAGTTAGGAGATCGAGCGTTAGGCGGCAACGTGGACATTGCGCATATAACCATGAAGGCGAAGCAATTTGGCGATCCGGCGGAAGTGGTGCTTTCCAAACAGTCGTTTTTTACCGACAAAAATGGAGATGTGACCAAGCTGTCTTATATGCTCTCGGAAGATGAGAAGCTTGGCATCCAATTCGCTTACGATGTGGAAGATTTCAACAAAGACCATAGAGTAGACGCTCAGGATATCGCGCTCATTGCCAAGCAATTGGGCAAGAAGCTTGACGACAGCAACCGAATGATGGACGTGAACGGAGATGGAATCATTGATATCAGCGATATTGCACTGGTTGTATTGAAATCGCTAGAGTCTGTGAACTAGGGTACTGCCATCTAGCAGCTATTCTTAAACAAGGCGCCCCTTCTCTCGGTTGAATGCCGGAAAAGGGGCGCTATACGCTTGGCCGTTTTATTTTAATAGACTTGATTCAAACTAACCATCCCGAGACTCCCGTAAGAACCTTGAAATTCTCCTTTAAGGACATAAGTTCCTGCACTAAGGTATCCAACTGAAATCTCGACGGGACTTGGGGAAGTGGGGCCAATATTCACGGTAGTTGAAAATACTCTATTAAGTTGACCAGAAGGTCCTTTGGAATAGAGCGAAAGTTCAACGGTTTCATTCGTAGAGCTCCACAAGCCTACACTTAGTTTATGTTGAGCAGATTGACTAACTGTCAAATCATGAGATGTGGCAATATAGGCAGCAAATGCGCTAGTAGAGAAAGAGAAGAATGCTAATAGTAAGATCAATACTACTTTTTTCATTAAATTCACCTCCTTTCTTGCTATGGAGTGTCAGTAATAAAAATGTATGTACTGGTCAGATTAGAGAAAAGTCAGGTTTTATCCATTGTATCAAAATAAAAACGCTTTGAATATATATTTATTTTTCTGAATAAAAAAGATGGTAGCTAATCAAAGTTGCCCGTCTAATACTCTATTTTCTCAATAGATTAGCAACATAATGAATACACTGTTACATACGAATCAAATTTTTAAATACGTTGGATAATATTTATAGACAAAACATCTAGGTAACATCGAATAATTAATAGATCAATTGGAATGAAGTGGGATATGGATTTATAATAAAAAAGCTTTTGAAGTTATGACAGGATGAGGTGCTAATATGGAACAGGTCATTATTGATTCATATAACCCTGAATGGATAAGAAGGTATGAAGAAGAACGAGATAAGATTATGGAAGCCGTCGCGGACATTGGTTTGGCGGTTGAGCATATCGGAAGCACGTCGGTGCCGGGGCTCAGTGCCAAGCCAGTCATTGATATGATGCTTGGTGTGCGGGAATTAGAAGATATGAAGGCGAAGCACATCGAACGATTGCTGGAGATCGGATATGAATATGTGCATAAGCCAGATTTCCCTGAACGATTGTTTTTTCGCAGAGGACAGTGGAGAGCGGGCACAGAGCATCTGCATGTCTATCTGTATAGTGGGGAGAAGTGGCAGGACAATATTCGATTCCGCAATTATTTACGAATGCATCCGGATGCAAGGGAGCAGTATATGCAGCTTAAGCATGCTTTAGCTGCACAATTTCCGCATGATC
>NZ_JMDX01000190.1:0-11118 GCF_000935845.1 Paenibacillus sp. E194 | reverse complement strand
ATAAAGTTGATGATTACTTGACCGATGAGGAGCTGATTGGCCACGACTTCGAGCGGAGCAAGAGATACGTGTAAACTCAATTGCTTCCCAGCAATCTCTGTAGAGAGCTTCTTACATGATTCATCAATGACTGTATCGATACGGAACGTGTCCAGTTGTATTTTATAGGTACCTGATTCATATTTCGCTAATTTCAACATGTCCACGATGAGAAGATCCATCCTCTTCACTTCATTCTCCATCGCAGCAAAGTAATAATCCTTCTTGTGGTTCGCTACCCCATCCTTCAAGATCGACAGACAACTCTGGATGACACTCAGAGGTGTTTTCAATTCATGCGATACACCGGAAATGAATTCCTTGCGTATATGCTCCAATTGCTTTTCTTTTTCAATGTCATGCTGAAGCTTTTGGATATAGGAATGTAACGTGTCCGATAACTCATTAATATTGCGGGAGAGATCCCCGATTTCATCCTTTGAAGTAATCGGAAGCTTTTCAGAGAAATCCAGCTCCGTTATTTTCTTGGTCATTTGATTAATTCGCAATAAAGGTCTTGCGATACCTTTAGAATAATAGAACGAGGCCAGCAATATAAGAACCAGAACGAATACAATGAGATAAAGATAATAATCCTGGATCATCTGTACAGCTTCATCAACTGGCTGCAGGGAGGTCATTGCAAATAGATAAGCGTCCTTCCCCTCTTTGTCTTTTATAGGCAAAACAAACTGTTTATATTTGATATCATTCTCTTCGTACGTACCTTCTAATGTAGCTGCTGCCTCCTCTGCATTCTTCACCAGCAATTCCGCTTGAAATGCTCTGATTCGGTCTAAGAACAGGTGGTTCGAATAAATAAATCGTATAGCTTCATTTTTTGCAGGAAGCTTCGTTTTCGTTATGGTTCCATATAGGGAAAATATAGGGAATTTCCCAGCGCTCTTATCTCCTTCATATCCATTTGGAAAAAGCTCATGCTCTTTGTTTGCGATTTGATTATTCTCCCACGTAAGTGCGAAGTTATATATGCTCATTCGATAAGGAATAACTTCTGCCCCTTTTCTAAGGACTTGAATTACGGCGTCGGTTCCTTTTCGTAGAAATTCATGTCCTTGTCGGATTCCCTGAAAATCAGTAAAGCTATATAAAGGGATCGTGATGGTTTTGGTCGCGTAATCCCCACCGCTAATGCCATTTATTTCAATTTCAATTGAGGAGTCATCATTGCTTCCTTTAATATTGCCGAGTTGATCCAGTACAGTTACCCATGTATTATGCTCTCGATAAAATTCCTGTTCCAGCCGCTGTATCTCTACCGTGTGATTGTCTGGGTTAGCATAGTTTTGAGCGAATGCTTCAAGGCTTGCTTTCACATTCTCTACCTTTTGGTGAATATAATATTTCTTGAAAAATACGGTCTGGCCAAAATAAATGATGGCGAGGATGAGTAAACATAATGCGGTTGTTAACACAAATAATTTGAATACGATCCCTTTTTTCATGTTATCTCCTCAAATTTATAGCCAGATCGAACAACCGTTACGATGCAATCAGATTTGTCCCCTAGTTTTTGACGCAAATTCCGAATATGACTGTTGACCGTCCGTTCATCGCCTTCAAAGTCATAGCCCCATATTCTTGTTATCAATTGTTCGCGCGTGATAATAATCCCTTTGTGCTTCATTAAGTATGTTAATATTTCAAATTCAGTATGAGTTAAGCCACAGCTAACTCCGTCTACTGTAACGTTGCGAGACTGCACATAAACTGAAATGCCGCTACTAGAGATGATTTCGTTGTCCATTTCTTGCATTTGTCGGTTTTCTAGCAATCGCTTCGCTCGAGCGAGTAAGATTGGTGGGCTGTAAGGCTTGGTAACGTAGTCGTCCGTACCCAGTTCAAATCCAAGCAGTGTATCATCTTCATCGACGCGAGCGGTTAGCATAATAATCGGTACATTTGAAGTTTTGCGAATTCGACGACATACGGACCAACCATCTAATTCTGGCAGCATAATATCAAGGATAAGCAGATCCACGTTATTTTCCTGAAATAGTTGTAATGCTGCTTTGCCATCCCCTGCTTCTAGAACGTTATATCCTTCGCTACTAAAATAATCTTTCATAATTTCCCGCAATATATGCTCGTCTTCGACAATTAGAATTGTTTTTGTCATGTATTAAACCTCGTTGATTATTGTAGAGTGAATACAAGCTGATCTTACAAGAAGTTTAACCATGATCCGGTATATATTTCAACTGTTTCGTCGGGGGAATGCATAATGCAGGAACAAATAAACAATTATAAAAGTGATTGGAATACCATTTATGAAAAGGGGATTTTTCACCATGCATTCTGATTTCGAAAACGCATTTACACGAATACACCTGTTGTATCATGCGAATCAACATGCACTTACACCTGAGGAAATCCAACCTGAAATTAACAGCCACGGCTATCAATTTAGTCCACAGCAAATAAAACAAGAGCTGGATCATCTGACGAACGAAGGCTATTTAACTATAACAGCTTCCCAATATGATATTACATTAAGGGGAAAAGATGAACTTCGAGACGCTCAGCAGCATCTGGAGACATTATATCAAGAAGTCGCAAAGCAGAAAGTATAAGCAGCTGCTTATATCACAAAAACCAATCCCCCATACGGTTTGTAATAACCGGGCAGGAGATTGGTTTTGAATTAACCAAAGTTAATTACAGCAGAAGCCAGTCAACTGTCGTAGTAATTGCTTCAGCAATTGGTACACCGTATGAATCAGGAACACCTGCCATGCGAAGACCATCAAGAACAATGGTACTAATGTCTTCAGTCGCATAATCCTTTGCCGTATCGATTTTGGCTATTGCATTATCGATACCTTCAATGATTTTGCTGGAGTTGTTGGCAAAATATTTTGCTGTATCTTTATTAAGCCATTTTGCAACATTGTAGAGGACTTCACCACCAGTAGTAACAGATCCCTTAATTACACCAAGAGCACCTCTTACCAGCACACCCAATTTTCCGGAAGCTTCAACTTGTCCATCCATAACTTTAAGGGCTACTGATGTTACAGGTGCAGGTTTTGCAGCAGCAAATGCTTGTGTCGCCGGAAGTATCGCACTACAAAATAGAGCAGCGGCCATCGAAGTGATCATTAATGATTTCTTGAACAATTGGCAAACCCTCCTGGAATGAGAAAGTATGATGGAATAAATACCCATCACCGATAATGATTATAACATTCCATATTTAGACAGATGAGGTTCTGTTGAACTATTTTGTGAATTGTAAAGTAAATATTAGTGCAGAAAATTCCGTTATATTGTCGAACTAACACTACAGAGCGAATCCAGTCCACAGCATCGAAAGTCCTGAACACAAGAGGAGAACATCCAATACATATCGGAATGAGGCAATACTCATACGCTGCACCCCTTTCAGGTGTTGCGCAGTGGAACACCATGTAGGCATCTGTCATAAGTTAATAGATGTGTGATTCAATTTATGACAAAGGAGTATGCAGCACATGAATCATTTTATGTACTATGGCTGCCCACAAGCCGTATTCCCAACTCCGCATTATTATCGGAATGAAGACGTACAACGCAAGGAAACTACGGTACATCCGGAACATGTTACTTACACGGCAGCTGTGGAGCCCAAATTCACCGAGCAATTGATTCAATACAAAGGGTTGCCGATTGTCATTACGACAACTGTCGGCAAATTGGTAGGTATTCTGGATGACGTCTTCATTGATCACGTAACCCTTATCGTTCATGGAAAAAAGCATCACATCCGATTATGTGGAATCGTATATTTTGAAAAAGCGGACGAAAAATAAGCCACGAACGAGATTCAGACTTCATGACTAAGAGGATATTTAGATGAAAAAGGCAGCCGATCGTTGCTGGCCGGCCGCCTCTGTTCTCAAACTATATTTATATTTACCTAAACATCTCGGTAAATAAAATTAGGTACTACATTAATATAGATAAGCTCCGCTATCAGTTCAATAATGGTTTGGGTTACGATCACAGACGCTGCTATTGTAGCCATCTCCCCTGGCAAGGTAAGCGCAAGAGGAAGTACAACAAGCGAATTGCGTGTTCCAGCACTGAAAATAAGTGCTCTCCCCTCTGAAGGACCTATACGAAAAACAGCCGATATGATTCGTGAAATTACCGGAGAAATGATATGGAATAATACATAAATAGGTATCACAGCAATAATCACATCAAAATCCTCAACAACCCTGTCAATTTGAGAGCCAATCACCATGAAGAGCACAAGTGCCATAAGCGGGACAGGCAGCCATGCTGTAAAGTCCAGTGTTTTCATGCCGCGTGTATTTCTTCTGGCTACATATTGAATGAGTAATGCAAAGCATAAAGGAACAATAATTAAGTAAACAAAAGCTTCAACAAATGGGCCAATTCTCACGATCTCAGATGCCTCAGCACCAATGAATAGCCACAGATATATAGGCAGCATGATCATTTGGACAACAAAAAGTATTGGAGTAGACGCGAGAATTAACTTTTCATTCCCTTTGCCCAATTGAGTAAAGACAATGACATAATCGATACATGGAGTTAGAAGTACCAAGCAAACTCCAATCAGAACAGGTCCAGGCTGAGGGAAAATCTGAATTAATAGGAGTACAAGCAATGGAATTAAGATAAAATTCACAAGCAGTAAGGCCCCTATGAAGCGTCTATTCGTGAGTGCCTCCCTTAACTTCAGAAATGGAATTTGACAAAACATACTGAATAAAAGGATTGCAATCGCCAATGAAACCAAGGGTTCTAGCAAGCCTCCTAAGCGTGGACTGACTAAGCCCACTACCCCTCCCACAAGTAATGTCACTGCATACACGCCGATTTGGTTCTTTTCTAAACTTTCCCTTGAAAACACCAATACATTCTCCTTTTTATACAATTTATATCATAACCATTTTTTATATAGTTCATCATATCACTGCCTGCTATATGGTGCACAAAGTAAGTTGATCATGTATTACAAAGTTGTATAGGTTACTTTTTAGTCCCTATGTTACTACAAAGTGCGTACTTCTCTTTTTAGTCTCCATGATCAATAATCAATCTTGTCAGTATCGTTTACTGATTCATCAGTTTTTCAATTCGATGCAGAACAAATCTTAGGAGGGTTTATTCAAATGAGAAATATACTGCAAGGTAAACTAGGTTTTGGTACTGCACCGCTAGGTAATATGTACCGGAACATCCCGGAAGAAGAAGCAATCGCAACAGTAGATGCGGCTTGGGAAAGTGGCATTCGTTACTTTGACATTGCTCCTCTTTATGGATCAGGGTTGGCAGAGATTCGTCTTGGCGAAGCACTGTCGAAAAGAAATCGTGATGAGTATGTGTTGAGTACAAAAGTAGGTCGAATTATTTCGGATGAATTGGAAGATCCATCTGCACGTGATTTAGGTGAAAAAGGTGGGCTTTTCGAATTCGGCCGTAAAAATAAAATCATCAATGACTATAGCGCGGATGCAACCCTTCGCTCGATCGAGGATAGCTTGAAACGTCTACAAACAGATCGTATCGATTTTGTATATATTCATGATGTAGCGCAAGACTTTTACGGCGATATGTGGATTTCGCATTTTGAAACTGCCCGAACAGGAGCATTCCGTGCGCTTTCACGTTTACGCGAAGAAGGAGTCATTAAAGGTTGGGGACTCGGAGTAAACCGAGTAGAACCAATTGAACTCATGCTGGAATTGGAAGATGAGAAGCCAGATGTATCCTTGTTGGCTGGTCGGTACACATTATTAGACCACGAGCGTGCGCTACAACGGGTAATGCCTAGTGCTGTAAAAAATAATATGGACATTGTCGTCGGTGGCCCATATAGCTCTGGTGTTCTTGCTGGAGGTACCCACTTCGAATATCAAAAAGCATCTCCTGAAATTATGGCAAAAGTCGAAAAAATCAAAAGTATTGCAGATCGTTATCAAATCAGCATCAAGGCTGCTGCTTTACAATTTTCATTAGCTAATCCGGCAGTTGCAGCTGTCATTCCTGGTGCTAGTCGACCTGAGCGAATTGCGGAAGACAAAGCTGCATTGAACACTATAATCCCGGCAGCGTTCTGGGAAGAAGTGCGCGAACAAAAACTGGTGGCACCTGATGCACCACTACCAATCAACGTGTAATAAAAAGGAGTGTCTTAACGTCGAAATTGGCACGTTGAGACACTCCTTTTTTGCTCAAATACAAACATGATGATCACCCCATCGAATGTTACAGTGCATCTCTTATATTCGATACTGCCCACGCTTTGACACGGCAGGCAGCTTCAAGGTTTGTTTTTTTCGTATCCTGCTTTCTCAAAAGCATTCCGCATCGGGATATTTTCAACATCCGTATCAGCAAAGATTCTCCAAACTCCAATATCTTGTAATATTCTAGTTGCCCTTAAAAGCAAGTCATTAATGAATCCTTTTCCACGGAATTTAGGAATGACACCTATATAATGTATCGTTCCTTCCATCAATCCATTTTTCTCACAGTCCTTAAATACGACAGGCTGGATAAACCCCACAATTTCTCCATTATAGTAGGCCAGTTCCCACCATTCTTTTTCGTATTGGAAATATGCTGCGTCCACGTTAAAAATGCTTTCTACGAGTTCAAGATGACTCTCTGGTGTGATGTGTTTTTTATCCTCTCTATCTAAAGAATCTACAACTACTTGACTAATAATCTCTTTAAACGTGTTTTCTAATTCTGGAATTACTTTTGTAAATTCGCAGCGATCTGGCACCACTACCTTTTCCTTTGGTTCATTCCAGACAAAGGCAATTTTCTCATAGCTTGAAGACATGTATCAATTCCTCCTTAGCTTCAATAAATCTTCTTCCTCGCTACAGATGTTTGTCTTAGTTCATTAAACCATCGGCAGTATAGAACTTTATTGTTCCGGTCTAAGACTGCCGATGGCTTTATACTCAGGTCAGTCTAACACTCATTCTTCTTCGAACAATTTCTCTCCTCGATGGAGCCTCCATGCGATTGTCGCCGTATGAGGAGTCTCACGTGAGGTAGGAGCATGCGCTGCTAAATAACGGGTAACCGCAAGAATCAGTGTTTCACGGGCTTTCTCTGCGAACGTTCCCGACTCGGAAGCCCAGCGGTCATATTCTGCTACGGCCGCCTCGTACATCTGGAAGGAGTGGAATTCCGCATCCTCTCGAAGCAGCGCATGCCCCAATACATTAAATAATGGCTCCGGCTTCCCGCCGCTGCGCAGATATCGGATTACCCATTCCGCAGCCGGCGCCACCTGTTGCTGCTTGTCGAGAATCTCAAGCAGCTCGGCGGGCTGCGGCACTTCCTTGGTCGCACCAGTTGCAGACGGTCTCGGAGCCGCTGGGATGTTCAAAAACCGATCAAGGTAAATCGTAGCCGCTGTATGAAAAATTCCACGAACCAACCATGGGTCGGCGGAACGGATCAAACCTTCGTGAACAGCGTGAGCGTGCGTAAACGTGTGCAGCACCGAAATCCAGTCTCCGAAATCGTTTTGCATATGAAACCGGACAACCCGTTCAGCCGCTGCCAATGTGGCAATTTGCGAGATTCGAACCGGTGAGGCGCCATTGAGTAAAGCTTCCTTCAGCATGCTAACCGTCCTGAGCGGATCGTCTCCGAGTAGAGCAAGGAGCAGCTCCTCTTCATCGATGCCAGATTCCTCCCTGCTATCAGATGCAATCCTCTTATTAGACAGCTCCTCGAACGCTTCTTTTAATGGCTGAACCAAATTGATCGGAGACTGCCAGCTATGAAGCTCTTCGCTTCGAGATGCGCTTCCAAACATCGGAACGAGTGAAGCAAGGACATAATTACGCTGCTCTTGCCCGACATACTTCAAGCTCTCAAATGCTTTATTATGAAAATCCAGTGTATGGCCTCCGTTAATATAGAAGTGATCCGTTGCCGCCATGCTCATCATTGAGAATAATCGCTTCTCATCCGCCCCTGCCTTCACGAGAGTCAGCAGCACCCTTTCCGCGCCTTGCGTATCCCGAACTTCGATGCAATCACGATACCATTCTGTTAACCGTTCTTCGGAAACGTCTGTATTAGGGAGCGAATCGAGCAAGAAGCGGGTTCCACTTCTGGCAAAGTCGCACGCCGTATGTAGCAAGCCTTGAAATAACGCAAGAATTCGACCTTGTTTATCAAGCTTAGGTAGGATGTTGACCATCGCGGTCAGGATCGTTAATCCAGATCCCCACCCTTGCCTACGTTGTTTGACTCCTATTTCGATCCCGATTGCAGCGATTTCCGTCTCAGGAACGCCAGCTTCTATTAATCCGACTACAGCTTTGGCGATGACAAGGCCGATATTTTGCTCAATACCACTCAGAAGTCGGTCTTTATACAGTTGAACTTGATTGCCGTTCCGGGAATTCGGGTTGACCCAAATGAATCCGTCATTAACGGTTATATCGTGCACAGGTACATCATCCGCCCAAGGGTCAAGCGTTCCTCCACTGCATACGTCAAACCGCGCATGATGCCAATGACATGTCAAAATTCCATTGCACACACTTCCCATGTGAAGCGGAAAACCAAGGTGAGGGCACCGATTGTCAAGCGCATGCACTCTATCCTCGTGATAAAAAACAACGATGCCACCCTTGATTAGCTTCGATCCCCGCTCTCTCAGCTCATCTACCGTACCAGCCTGAATCCAACCATTCATGAAAACGCCTCCATTTTCAATATCAGATGACTCCCATATTTAGGATATCTTATTTCCAACACTTTTGAAACATATTTGTTTAGAAAGTCGATATTATTTTTCTATGCCTTAGGTCATAACCTTTTTCCCTAATGGAATTCTCACCATCTGTTGGCTGGAATTCTTCAATATATAAAAAAATAGACTATCGAACCGCGATAATCTATTTCCCTCTTAGCTATTTATGCTTTTTTCTCAAAGATGATTTCGAAACTCAGAGTAGTCGCCCCATGATATGGTGGGATAACTTGAACTAAGCGCCAGCCGTCCTTAGCATGTTCGTGGATGATCTCTTGCACCTTAGTTTCTACGTTTTTTTGCGACGACAACCCAATCTTTACTTTCTCAAAATGATACGTATACATGTATGTATCCTCCTCGTGAGCCCCCTGCTTGATATACTCAGTCTAACACTTTATTTTTCAGTCTAGTACTTTCATTTTTTTACATTTCTGATCACAAACAAGGGTACCTTTGAGTCGTTTAACAGCATAAAATATGTTTCATTAAATGGTTAATGTAGTCTAAATCTCATATTTTCACTTATGAAATTCGGTCAAAAATAACTTTTGCATTTGATAAGCAAGGTCAATCGCATGTTCATCCTTGCCATGTTGTAAAGTCCAGTGCAACAATACCATGGCGTTTGCCGCATACACGCCGGCCAGATATTCTATTGATACAGCTGGTGCCGTAAGTTCCTTTCCCAGAAAGGATAAACAAGTTTGATATAAAATCTTCTCGAATTCCACATGCAAATCCGCCGAAGGTACATGTACGTTTAACAGTGTGGAAATTACGGTATTTTGCTTAACCGTTTGTTCGACGATCATTTCGATAACTTCAGCCACATTCCCTTGTTTCATGGAGTCAAAACGCCGCAATATTTCTTGCTCGAATGAAGCTGCATGCTGTTGAACAAGTTTCTCCAGAAGATCGTATTTATCGATAAAATGGCTGTAAAAAGTGGATTGGCGTACATATCGTTCGATTTCGTACGTTAAGAACCTTTTTGCTTGTTGCTGGGTAAAGCCCCTTCCTTTAAGATGGCCTTGTAACAACGCAAAGGAGGGATTGTATGTTTAAACAATATGTTGCCAATGAACAATTCAATTTGCAAATCAACCGTTTTTTAAATGATTACTATCAGGATGACGAGCGGGCAAACAGCGATTTGCAAGGAATAATTCCAAGATTGAAGGACATGAACAGCTGGTATGAATCTTGGCTGGAATATGCGGTTATGCGGGAAGAACGTCAGGATTATGATCTGGCTTCCGTCTATTATCAGGCTGCTGAGTTTTATCTGAATCCGTCGAATCCGGCTAAAGAGAATATGTATCAAAAATACCGCGAGACTTTCTACAAAGGTTTCCATGATTTTGACTATGAGTCCTATCAAATTCCGTATGAACATTCCTATCTGCCAGCGATTAAATTGGTGACGCCCGGCGCCAAGCAAACGCTGCTCGTATTTGGCGGATATGATTCATACATGGAAGAAATGGTTAAGATGATGAACTTCATAAAAGGAATTCACTATAATATTATTGTCTTTGACGGTCCGGGACAAGGTACGGCACTTAAAAACGGCTTGAAATTCATTCATAACTGGGAAAAGCCGCTTTCAGCGGTTATCGATTTCTTTAAGATCGATCGCGTAAGCATCTTGGGGGCTTCATGGGGTGGTTATTTGGCGATGAGGGCCGCCGCTTTTGAGAAGCGGATCGATAAAGTGATTGCGTTCAATATTTTCTATAGCGGTCTGGATGCATTGAAGATTCGAATGCCAGAAGATGTCTGGAACAAACTAAGCACGCTTTTGGACGCCAATGAAGCTGATCAAGTTAATGCAATGATCGAAAACATGATGAAGGAAAGCATCGATTTGAGCTGGAAAGTCATAAAAGGAATGGAAAATACGGGCGAGAAAACGCCGTTCGCTATGCTCAAAAATTTCGAGAAGCATACGATGGCCGGGATCGGTTCGTTGATCAATCAAGATGTATTGCTGCTGGCTGGAGAGGATGACCAGTATGTTCCGATCAGCCGACTGCCGCAAATTCAAAATGAACTATGTAATGCGGCGTCCATCACGACGAAGGTGTTCACCAAAGAAACAGGAGGCGAGCAGCACTGCCAGGCAGGACATCGCGATTTGGCTTTCAACGAAATGATCAAATTTTTGCAAGCCTAATACTGAATTGTATCGACCCAGAGAAGCGATCGCCAACACATCAGTCAGCGATCTTAACCTTCTCAACATAATCTCGAAGTAAATTAGTTCCTTGCTGTCGAATAAACGTAAACTGTTCTTCTAGATGACGAAA
>NZ_JMDX01000189.1:0-11248 GCF_000935845.1 Paenibacillus sp. E194 | reverse complement strand
TTCTTTGTAGTGGGCACTTTATGCTGATGCGCGGCTTCTGGTTCGTGCCTTGTGCATGAATAAGCATTGAAGCAAGAATCCAGCGACGAGAACCATTCCTGCGAGATAGGGGAGATTGGCAGGATCCGCATTCCGCTCAAGCAAGGCACCGAAGGTCATTGTACCGACAGATCCCGCCAAATAGTTCATCGAGCTAAGCAGTGCGATAGAGATTGTTGCATGGCTTGGACTGATTTCAACAAGTGTTTTCTGCTGGGCAGCTATGGACGCCCAACCCGCCGCACCCCACAGCATGAGCAGGGAAGCGAGACTTGCTGCGTTTTGATGAACAATACCCATGAGCATCATGGACAACATGAGCACAATGATGAGAATAAGCATAATCGTTCGCGGACGCTTATATCGATCCATGATTGAGCCAATCAAGAAGCTTCCGGCGATTCCGCCCACCCCCCACATCCAAATGAACCAAATCGATTGCTCATATTCGAATGCGGCGATGATTCGATCCAAATACGTATATAATCCTAGGCTGCAAAAGCTTAAAATCGCCGTAACAAGCATTACAAGCGTGATTTGCTTATTTTTGAACAGCGACAATCTATCGCTCAACGTCGGCAAGCTATTGCTCTGAATTGTAGGAAACTGACTCGCTAGTGCCATTATGCCCAAGAGACCGACAATTACAATAAACCACATTGTCAATCGCCAATTATACAAGGAAGAAATATAAATCCCTAATGGCACGCCGATAACGGTTCCAGCACTCATACCGAACAAGATTAAACTTAAGGCTCGGCCCCGCTGCCCTTCAGGAGCAAGATGAACGGCCGCAGAGGATGCCAATGGCGAATATAACCCCGCTCCGATTCCAGCTATTCCCCTAGATATTAGCAATACGCCAAAATGATGCGTAATCGCAGTCATGATATTGGCCAATGTAAAGAGCGATAATGCAGCAAGTAAAATATGTTTCGTATTCGCTCGACTTAAGATAGCTGCAAAGAATGGAGCTGCGATGGCATAGCAGAGGGTGAACGTACTGACCGATTGCCCTGCTGCACCAATAGAAATGTTGAAGTCTCCTGCGATAAGGGGGAGTATTCCGGCCATCACATAGGCATCAGCACCTAAGGCGAACATGCCGAATAGTAGAAGAGTAATGTTTCTCAAGATGATCACCAACCTTATGAATAATATGCATGAAACACATGGATCGCTGTAAGAGCAAGCATCTGTTCTGAATGTATTGTATCGAGTATACTTATATTAGTGAAATTAATGTTTAGCATGAAAGGTATGAGGATAACTCATGACATTGGCGCGCTATGAAGTGTTCATGAAGGTAGTGGAGCAGGGGAATTTTACGAAGGCTGCTGAGCAGTTGAATATGACTCAGTCTGCGGTTAGCCATGCGATTGCGAGTTTGGAGAAGGAGCTTGGTCATGCGCTGCTGAATCGAGGCAAGCAAGCTAAGATTAGTACGACGGTGTTAGCAGATCGTCTTATTCCGCATATGATGCAAATTCTGCGCAGTGAAGCAATTATTCGCGAGGAAGTATCGCTAGAGAACAATCAGCTTGAAGGTTTGCTTAGAATCGGTGCTTTTACAAGTGCAGCGTCACAATTGCTGCCACCGATGATTGCACAAATCAAAAAGTTTCATCCGCGTGTGAAAGTGATTTTATTTGAGGGAACGTATGAAGAAGTTCAAGAATGGATTCGAAAGGGAACTGTGGATATTGGATTTATGATAAATGCGGGACAGAACCAAGATCTGCATCAAGTATTCATTCATGAAGATGAGCTTGTCATCGGTATGTCGCCGAAGCACCCACTTGCACAGCTGGACACAATCGATATCTCGCAGCTTGAGGGTGTCGATTTCATCATGCCTCTGGCATCCTATCATTCACAAGTGATGGAGTATCTGTCCGATCATGGGGTGACGCCAAATGTGATGTTGGAAGTCCTGCATTGTAACACGATTATGAGCATGGTATCCCAAGAGATCGGTGTTACGATTGGGCCAAAGCTGTTGTTTCAGTCCAATGAGCAAATGGCGATCAGACCAGTGAAGCAGGCGACAAGTCGTCCGATCAGTCTGGTCTATCGAACGGTTAGTCCTACGATTGAAGCCTTTCTGACAAGTAATCAGCTGCGTTCATGGGAAGGTACCACTCAATCTACTAATTGAATGGAATACGAACAATCCTTGGTCTATATATCGGATCTCATCTTGTACTGCCGGGATAGTTAAGGGTTAAGTAAACAAAAACTCCCGTGAATGGCTGCATTCGCGGGAGTTCCTATCATATTTACACATGACGTCCACTGCTTATTGAGATGTCCGTCATGGAAGCATTCGTGTTAGCTTATGGAGGCTTCGTAGATGGAATGAATAGAGCGGGACAGAGTCTCATCGAATTCCTCAGCTGTCTGCTGTGCTGTTAATCCTACCGACAAGGCGCGTGAGAAGCTGGCAATGAGTCCATGATTGCGGGCCAGTCTTTCATTCGCTTCATCTTGATCGTATCCGCCTGACAAGGCTACAACGCGGAGCACATGCGGATCTTCAATCAATTCACGATAGAAATCATCGACAGTAGGGATGGACAGCTTCAGCATGACTCTTACGTCTTCGCCAAGCGCATTCAATTGCTTCAGAAGCTCATCCTTCAATATTTGTTCCGATTGCTGTTTGTCCTTGCTATAGATGTCGACTTCAGGTTCAATAATAGGGACAAGTCCCATCGACCAAATCTGCATGCCGACTTCAAATTGCTGTTCGACCACTTTACGTATTCCTTCTGCGTTCGCTTCCTTAATGACTGAGCGCATCTTCGTACCGAAAATATGTTTCTCGACTGCACGCTTCAGCAGGTCGTTCAGATCAGGCATAGGCTTCATCAGTTGAACACCCTGTTCAAGATCAGCCAATCCTTTGTCCACCTTCAAAAAAGGAACGATGCCTTTCTTTTCCCACAAATAATCTGCGGTAAACTGTCCATCGATCGTCCGATCCATCGTATTCTCAAATAAGATGGCCCCCAATATGTACTTCGAATCAAATGCCGAGCTTGTAATTATGCGTGTACGCATCTCATGAACCTGCTCGAACATTTCCTCGTCATTGGAGTAACGATCTTCTGTAACCCCATATTGCAGCAGAGCCTTCGGCGTGCTACCGCCACTCTGATCCAAGGCTGCAATAAAACCCTCTCCCGTATGAATTCGTTCCACTTGTTCCTTGTTCATTGATGTTTCTCCTTCCTATGTGTGGGATGGATGACCTCGACACTTCGTATACGCGCGTATCTAAGAGTGAGGTCACTATAGAAACAGAACTTGACGCGTTCACATGAGCCTAGGACGTTCAAACCGCATTGAACCAATCAAGAAGCATTCGTTCATCGGTTAGGTTTGCCCATACGTCAGGTAGAGTTTCTTATATTGTACAATAAATAATCGTTCTATGCACAGACATGAATAAGGCTCTCTAAAAGAGGCACATGATATCACCACCAGTTCATAAGCGCTGCTGCCGCAGTGTGAGCCGATTGGATTTGAACATATATCGAACCGATAATGAGGAATGGGAGCTGCGTAAGTAGGTTAGGGGGAGAAGTTGGAGGGGACAATATATTCTTCGTTATCCATCTTCATTCCTCGGAAGGGTAAAAAGAAGAGGAGCTCATATCCGAATGATATGGGCTCCTCTATTTATTTTGCTGCAATAATTTCTTTTACTTAACAACTGAATGTAAGTGCTCGTCCAATTTTCAAATCTTATTGAGCGTCATATATAGTACTTTCATAATCGATATACTTAGTCCCACATTCACGATTATTTAATCACACGACGTGCTGTTTTAAAGGTCTTGTCCCATGCGCTGCCTTTAAATTTGGAAATCGTCACACCTACACCTCTCTTATATGTGTGGATGACTTTGTTATTGCCCATATATACCGATACGTGATTGATGATGCCATCACGATTCGTGTCAGAGAAGATAAGGTCTCCCGCCTTCAATTGACTCTTCGAGACTTTCGTACCCACTCGCGATTGCTCTCTGGAAGAGCGCGGTAGTTTAATCCCATGCTTTTTGAAGATATATTGCGTAAAGGAAGAGCAATCGAAAGCACTCGTTCTTCCTGATTTTGCACCGAATACATATGGAGTTCCCATATATTTCTTGCCTGTTTGAATCACTTTATTTGCTACGGAAGTAGAGGAGGCTGCTTCCACCTTCATGACTGCAGCGTCACTAACAATGCTACCCGACAAGGCGAGCGTTGCGCATATTCCGATGCTGAGTAGAGTTTTTCCCATTCGTGTTGCCATGATGTTGTTCATGTTGTAATCCTCCTTATGGATAAACAAATGTGATAGCCGACTAATTGACTCGCAATCAGCATAGCATATCTTTTTGCGTCCATAATCTCCCACCGATCCGTATATCCCGCACCACTACAATAAAAATTGAGCTTTATGATAATCAAATGAGAATCAGATTAAAAATCTTGTTGATAATGAGAATCAATATCTATATAATGAGAATCGTTATCATACAAGTGATAATTATTCTCATACATAAGGTAATAAGGAGGCTTACATAATCAATGAATGTAATTAAATATGGGGTCATCGCACTCATGATCGTCGTGCTTGCAGCTTGCGGGAATGCGAAGGGGGAGTCGAAGGAGGCAGGTTCGGTACCTGCGGCTGCGTCGACAACAATTTCGGGTCAAGACCCGTCAAGCCAGGTTGACAAGAAGGCGGGAGCAGACCCTGAAGTGGAGAAGCTCTTGAAGCAATTCAGTAAAAAGCAGCCAGAGAAGATTGTGACATTATCAGTCTCCATTACGGAGATTTTGAACGAAATCGGGGTAACGCCAGCCGGTGTTCCTAAGTCAAGCAATAAACTGCCAGAAGCATTTGATAACGTCCCCCGCGTCGGTTCTTCACACCAGCCTGATCTCGAGCAAATCGCTAAACTGCAGCCAGATGTAATCGTAAGCCCAATGTCTATTAAAGACAGCATTGAAAAGAAGTTGAAGCCAGCGTCATTGCCTACGGCTTATTTGCCGGCAGATTCCCTAGAACAGTTGAAATTATCAACGACTGTACTAGGACGTGTGTTCGGCCGAGAAGACAAGGCAAATGCTTATCTGGAGAAGATTCAGCATGAGGAGCAGGCAGTACTCAATTCCGTGAAGGGCAAGCCTGCACCAAAGGTTATGATTCTGTTCGGTTCAGCAGAAGCCTTGATGCTAATGAATGACAATACATTCGCCGGAAGTATTGCTCGCAATTTGGGTGCTACAAATGTGTTGTCTGACGTAATGAAGAAGTCGGAGGACTATGTACCGCTCAATATGGAGAGTGTAATAGCTGCAAATCCTGATGCCATCTTGCTGGTTGCGCACGGCGATCCGAATGCGGTTGCCAAGAAATTTGAGGATGACGTGAAGAAGAATGGCGCTTGGGAGAAAATGAATGCCTTTAAAAATGGAAAATTGAAGGCTCTTGATTCCAAATTGTACAGTATTGCGTCTATAGTCAAGGCGCCTGCAGCCTATAAAGATATGGCACACATCCTATTTGGTGAATAAGGGGTTCTTACGGAGTGAAGAAGAGTACGTCACGACATAAATATATCCTACTCCTTCTAGCTGTTGCTCTGCTTGCCATTCTGACGCTGCTCTCCATCGGGATTGGGAGCGTGCAGTTCAGTATGAAGGAAACGCTAGATGCTGTACTCGGATACGGGAATGATGTCTCCAATACGATATTGTGGGATATTCGCATTCCGAGGGTGCTGATGGCCTTATTTATTGGTGCTAATCTGGCCGCTTCAGGCGCACTAATGCAGGCAGTGGTGCTCAATCCGCTTGCAGATCCAGGACTCACTGGAGTATCGAGCGGTGCGGCAGTAACGGTACTGTTCATTATGCTTGTTATTCCTGGGTACTATTCGATGGTTCCGCTCGCGGCAATTGTTGGGGGCAGTATCGCAGCGCTTATGGTATATGGACTCGCATGGAAGAAGCACTTTGGTTTAACGCCTGTGCGCATCATTTTATCAGGGGTAGCTGTGAATGCAGTATTTGGAGGAATGATTGGGCTGCTCTCCATCTTGTATAGCGACAGGCTTCCTGCTGCTCTGCAATGGCTGAACGGGAGTTTATCCAGTACTAGTATGGCAGATGTTCTCGTCATCCTTCCGTATTCGTTGATAGGATGGGCAGCAGCACTGCTATGTATACGGCATGCGAATATTTTACGATTGGGCGAACAGGTGGCACACAATTTAGGCCTTAATCTGACTCATATTCGAATCCTACTTTCTTTTATTGCGGTCTATTTAGCGGCGATATCCGTGTCCACGGTCGGACTTGTTGGGTTCGTAGGTCTGCTTGTGCCGCACATTGCGAGAATACTAATTGGCTCTGACTATCGTTATCGTCTTCCTCTTAGTCTATTTCTTGGTTCAATGGTGCTCCTCATCGCTGATACCATCGGTCGAACAATCTTCAGTCCTGTAGAGATCCCCGCAGGAATTGTCATGGCTATGGTAGGAGGGCCGTACTTCTTATATTTGATGCGGAAAGGGGATGCCTGACCGATGCTGCATATGTCATCACTGAATATTCGTTATGGGAACAAGCAGATTGTGCACGATTTCTCGCTTGATGTGAATGAAGGCGAGGTGCTTACGATCATCGGCCCTAACGGGTCGGGTAAGTCTACTGTTCTGAAGGCAATTACTCGTATAATTCCCTGTGATAGTGGGCGAATTTGTATTGCGAATGAGGAATTGCAGCAGTTCAGCTCGAAACAGTTGTCGCAGATCATGTGCATGTTGTGCCAATCCAATTCAAGCCCTTCGGATATGACCGTAGAAGAACTGGTTGGATATGGGCGAATGCCTCATAAGAAATGGTATGAACGGATGAATGATGAGGACAAGGAGATTATCTGCTGGGCAATGGAGCAAACGGGGATGACCTCCTATAAGGAGAGAACGGTAGTATCCTTGTCAGGCGGAGAGGCTCAGCGCGCATGGATTGCAATGGCGCTGGCCCAGCGGCCGAAAGTGCTGTTGTTGGATGAACCAACGACTTTTCTCGATATCGCGCATCAACTTGAAGTTCTGGAATTGATTCGCAAGCTAAATTGTGATCTGAATTTAACTGTCGTTATGGTGCTGCATGACTTGAATCATGCGAGTGCCTACAGTGACCGAGTATGTGTCATCCAGAGCGGGGGAATCCGCATTTGTGGTACTCCGAGTACGGTATTTACATCAGACCTGATTCGCAGTGTATATGGGGTAGATGCAGATATTCAGTATTTACCGGATCGAGAACATCCACGAATACATGTGTTGAATAAATGGAATAAGGAAGCGAGGAATGGGAATGAAGCAACAGGATAATGACAAAATGAAACAAAAATATATGAATTTTATTGATAGTGTTCAATCTATAGTGCTCAGCACAATTGCCGATGATGGCTCTCCGTTTGGCTCATACGCCCCCTATGTACGGATGGATGGCAAGCTGTATATTTATTTGAGTAAAATTGCCCAGCATTATCGGTATCTTGAGCAGAATCCGCGTGTAGATGTTCTTATGATTGAAGATGAGTCCAAGTCCGGAAACATGTTCGCTAGACAACGTGCTCGCTTTGCATGCCATGCGGTGAAGCTGGACAATGAGGCGGATGAGGACATATTTGCTCAGTTTGAGGCGTCGTTTGGAACTAGTCAAATTCAAACGTTTAGAGGACTTGATTTCTCATTGTTTGAACTGACACCTACAGAAGGACGATATGTTGCTGGGTTTGGCCAAGCCTACGATATTGATTTGGAAGCATTGCGCTTCGATCATGTTGCAAGAGATGGGCATCAACCGTCTGAACGAATTCGCACAACGTAGGAGGGAGATGAAGAAATGACGTATGATACGGTATCGGTCATATGGGATGCCATCCAGGAACGGTTCTATAATATGATTCAGGAACTGACTGATGATGAGTTGAGTTATGGAGTGGGCAGTGCCACAATTGGTTACATGATTAGACATAATGCAGAGGTGGAATTTTTATTTGCAGATTGGTATTTTGGCCAAGAGTTGCCTGCGGATGTGGAAATTCGAACGAGTCGAGGGCCGTCAGGAGACCCGAATCGATATACAAGCATTCTTGAAATGCTGCAGTTGATTCAACATTCGCAAGATCATATTCGTCAAGCGATGTGTACGCTGCCCGAACAAGCTTGGCATGTTCCGATGAAGTCGCCAATGGGAACGATCACACCGCTGCAAGCGGTTGGACGCCTGTTGTATCATACCAGTCTGCATGCTGGGCAAATTGCCTTCATACTTAAGCACACCAATCCCGCCTCCATCTCAGCGAAGCAGCAGAGGTCTGCCCCGGCAACTTTACATTGAACCTACATGTAAGTTAGATTGACCTACCTTGAAATCAACCTTTTGGTTGATTTCTTTTCTTTGTGTGGAGTAAGATATGTCCCGAGAGGAATGGACTGGAGGATGATGGTAGATGGTTGAGTACCTGGATTGTTCAGAAGTCGATATTTCAATGATTTATGAAGCGTTTACAGTCGGCTTTTCTGATTATATCGTGAAGATGGATATCACCGAAGAGATGTTCAAGACTCGTTTCTTTGGCGTTGAAGGCAATCAGTTAGAGAATTCCTATATTGCGATGGATGGGGAACGACCAGTCGGGTTGATACTAGGCGGATTGAAGAGATATGAAGGCAGACTAACGATGCGCTGTGGAGCACTTGCAATCCATCCTGATTATCGTGGAATCGGAGTGAGCTCAAAATTGTTCGAGCTGCACAAGGCTAGAGCAGTGGAGTGCGATTGTGGGCAGCTGTTCCTTGAAGTCATAGTTGGGAATGACAGAGCGATCCAATTCTATAAAAAGAAAGGCTACTCCAAAGTATACGATCTTACCTATTTTACATTGCATCATCCTGCCAGTATGGTAGGCAGAAATGTTAAGGGGCTTGAAATTAAGCCAATTCCGTTCGAATGTTTTGAGCAGCATGTACACAATTGGCGCATCTCACATATCAATTGGCAGAATGATTTGGATTACATGAGGTTGTCTGACACCAATAACTATGTCGCAGCTTATAAAGACGACAAGGTAATTGGAGATTTATGTATAAATGATAGTGGCAAGGTTAGTTTTCTCTACGTAGATGTTGAATATCGAAATCAGGGGATTGCTACCGATATGCTTATGACCATGATAAGAGAGAAGCAGCCAGAGCGGGTATCGATTTCTTTTGCGAATAATCATTATCTAGAAGGCTTTGTAGCTAAGCATGGATTCAATCGAAATGAGCTCGAGCAATATGAAATGTATTTGCATTTATAAACAATTTTGTAGTTGCAATCAATGATTTCCCCTCATTGAGGGACTTGGATGGATAAGCCTACATCGGGTCAATGAACTATCAGCGTACGTACAGAATATAATGATCACACTATCACGTATGCTGTAAGGATGTGTAAACAATGCCATTTATATTGCGCTTCAGTACGATAACAAGAGGTGCGATTACGTTCACTGGGAATTCTCTAGGTATTAGCCGCGCCTCTAGATTTTCTCCTGCTTGTACACCGGGTACGGCTGATGCGATCGGCTCTTTTATTATAAATAATCCAACTGTAATGTGCGGCACGGTTCCGTCCAGTCCTGCTACTGGCGGGGGAACGACGAATATGTACATGATAAATTTTTCAACAAATTCGCTCGTTCTCCCGCCTGGAAGTACGGTTGTATATGCTGAATTAGTATGGGGCGGGACTTATTTGATCAATACACCGGGAGGCGAGGATTTATCGGCCCGGTTGAATGACCCGGTCAGATTCAGTACACCAACAGGAATGTTCAATATTCAGCCAGAGACGTTCTTTAATTATGCCGTTAATATTCAAGGTGATTTAGGATATGTGCGTTCTGCCAACGTTACTGCGCTTGTAGCAGGTGGCGGTGCAGGAACATATGGGGCTGGAAAAATCGTTGGAACACTGGTTCCAGATCCGAATACGACAAGTTTCGCAGGTTGGTCACTCGGTGTCGTATACGTGAATCCTGCATTGCCTTTCCGCAGCATGAATTTATATGTCGGGAACGTCCCGATTCAAGCCATTTCTCCACCAGTCAATGAAATGATTGGGAACTTCCAAACTCCATCAACAGGTCCTATTACCGGCCGCCTGCTCGTTAGCGCTCAAGAAGGAGACGCGGCGATTACGGGAGATTTCGTACGTTTCGGCCCAACCCTTGCCAGCCTTACAACAATTCCGCAACCCGCTGGATTTACGAACAATTTCTTTCAATCACTAATTTACGATGATAACGGAAATATCAACCCGCCTGCTACGTTTGGGGATCGCAATCCGATACCTGGGCAGCCGGGATCCAACATCATTGAGGGGAATCGCCAAGGATGGGATATTTCCAACGTAAGCATCTCCAACAGTCTCGTGAACGGGCAAACTTCAGCAGCGATTCAATTCGGAACGAATGGCGACGGATATACTGTCAATCTGCTGGCGATTCAAATTGACAATATTCCACCGACGCTGCTGCTGGAGAAGACCTCTTTTCCTGATACAGTCACCGTTGGAGAAGAGATTGTATACACCATTGTCGTCAGCAACGATGGAGACTCCCCGCTTGTGAACACTGTACTTACTGACCCGCTACCAGCTGGTGTAACGCTTCAATCGGTTCAAACTACGCAAGGTTCGGCATCGTTTGCTGCTGGAACAGTTACCGTAGATATCGGGACGATCCCGATTGGTCAGAGTGTTACCGTCAATATTACCGTGCTGGCAACAGCTGCTGGACTCATATCCAATACAGCTTCAGCCCAAGCAAATCAGACCGGCATCATTTCCTCAACCGCAGTCAATACCGTAAATCCTCTGCCACCTCCAATTCTAGAAATTGAGAAGCTGGACTTTCCCCCAATCGTAGCAGTAAATTCAGAGCTCGTTTTTGTTATATTTGTCTCCAATATTGGAGGGAGCACAGCGACCAATGTTGTCATGAACGATCCGCTGCCGGCAGGCACAACCTTTGTATCTGCTGAGACGGATCAAGGTACGATTTCGTTCGATGGCACAACAATTACGAATGATATTGGTTCCCTAGCCCCGGGAGAGACCGTAAACATAATTATTGTCGTAACCC